>RFFY01000548.1 GCA_003697065.1 Actinomyces sp.
ACGTCGGGGGCGAAGCGCCGCACCGTGCGCCAGGCGAGCAGGTCGCGCCGGATCAGCTCGGCGGCCAGGGTCGGCATGGAGGTCCCCGCCCGCGGCCCGGGGACGTGGGGCCGGCCCCGGGCCTCGATGAGCTCCACCACCGCCTGCTTGCCCGGACGCGACAACCACAGGGTCTCGGCCCCCTCGGCGAGGAGACGGTCCTCGACCGCACCGAGGGTCCACACGTCGGCCGGGTGGACGGCGTCGATGAGGACCTTCACGCCGCCGACGCTATCGGGGGCGCCGGTCCCGCCCCTCGATCGCCGACCCTCTAGGGTCGACGCCCATGACGGCCGTCGCCCGCAGCCTCCTCGGTCGTCGCGACGCCTTCTCCCCCCGGGCCCGGCGGGTCCTGCTGCTGGTGTCGGCGGCGGCCGTGACCGCCGCCGCCGTGTGGGCCTGGCGTCGCTCGGGGCTGGGTCCCGGCGACCTGCACCCCGCGGCCCTGGTCGTGGCCGTGCTGGTGGCGGCCCCCCTCAGCCTCGCCCTGCGGGCCGCCGAGTTCGACCTGGCCGCCCGCCTGGTGGGCCGCCCGGTCGCCCCCCGGCGGGCCCTCGACGTCGCCCTGGTCGCCTCGGCCGCCAACCTCCTGCCCGTTCCCGGGTCCCTCCTGGTCACCTGGCGCGCCCTGAGCGACGACGGGACGGGGGCCGGGCGGGCCCTCGGCGCCGGCGCCGTCCCCGGCCTGAGCTGGCTCGCCCTGACCGGGATGGTGGGCGGGACGGCCATGATCGTCGCGGGTGCCGCCCCCCTGGGAGTCGCCACCCTCACCGGGGGCGTCGTCGCCACCCTCGTGGCCACCCGCCTGGTCGTGAGCCTCGTTCCCGCCCGACGCCGCCTCCGCCTCGTCGCGCGCCTCGTGGCCGTCGAGCTCGGATGGCTCGGCGCCTCGGTCCTACGTCTGTCGCTGGCCCTGTCCGCTCTCGACCACCCCGTGGAGCTCCCCCGGGTGCTCGCTCTGAGCGTGGCCGGCTCCCTCACCGTCGCCGTCGGCGTGTTCCCGGCCGGACTCGGCCTGCGCGAGGCCCTTATCGCCGGGGTGGGAGCCGCCGTCGGGCTCGGCCTCGACGTGGCGGTGCTGGTCGGGACCGTCGACCGCCTCGTGTGGCTGGTCTTCCTGGCCGCCGCCCTCGGGGTCGCCTCCCTGCGGCCGCGG
>RFFY01000549.1 GCA_003697065.1 Actinomyces sp.
CAACTTCTACAACGACATCTTCCGCCGCTACGGCTACGAGGAGGCGGCGGAGAAGATCCAGGACCTCTACCTGTCGGGCAAGAAGGCCGAGGCCGAGGCTCTGGTGCCCCAGGACTTCCTCGACGCCACCGCCCTCGTCGGCGACGAGGCCCGGGTGCGTGAGCGCATCGAGGCCTACCGGGCCGCGGGCGTGACCCGCCTGTCGATCACCCCCGTGGGCGACGACCCGTTGGGCACGGTCGAGAAGGTGCGCACCTGGGCGGCGGGCTGACACCACCCGTATCCGGGCGGGGTGAGGGGCTCAGGCCGCGGGATCCGACAGCACCTCGTCGAGGGTGACGGGTCGGCCCTCGTCGATCGAGCGGTGGGCGGCCACCCCGACCGCCACCGACCAGAGCCCGTCCTCGAGGGTCACCTCGGGGGGCGTGCCGTTGCGGATGGCGTCGCGGAAGCCCACGTGCTCGAGATACGACGAGCCGTGGTGGTAGCCGGCGTAGCGGACCCGGTCGTCGCGCACGGGATGCTCCTCGACCGAGCCGATGGTGTGCTCACCGCGGCGGCCGATGCGCACCACGTCGTCGGGGACGAGAGCTTCGACCTTGCCGTCGTCACCCACGGCCACCAGCTCCTCCTGGTTGCGGGTGGCCTCGGCGAACATGCACAGATCGAGCATGGCCCGCACTCCCGGGTACTCGACGATGACGTAGGCGTTGTCGAGGATGTCGGGCCGCCGCCCCCCGTACTCCTCGTCGAGGTGGTTGACGTCCTGGCCCCCCGAGGCCAGAACCCGCACGGGACGCTCACCGGTGATGAGGTTCATCAGGTCGAAGAAGTGGCAGCACTTCTCGACCAGGGTCCCGCCGGTGTTGATGCTGAAGCGGTTCCAGTCGCCGACCTTCACCAGGAAGGGGAAGCGGTGCTCGCGGATGGCGAGCATGCGCAGACGACCGACGGTTCCGGCCCGGACCTCCTCGACCAGGCGGGCCACCGGCGCCATGTAGCGGTACTCGAGCCCCATCCACACCACACCGCGACGGTCGCGGGCCGCCTCGACCACCCGGCGGCAGTCGGCGACGGTGGTGCACAGGGGCTTTTCGACGAGCACGTGGAGCTCGGTGGCGAGCACGTCGTCGAGGATGTCGACGTGGGTGTGGTTGGGGCTGGCGATGACCACGGCGTCGCAGGTGCCCGAGGCGAGCAGGTCGCGGTGGTCGGCGAAGGCCGCCACCTCGTGGCCGACCGCCCGACGGGCCGCCTCGAGCGAGGGCGGGTGGGGATCGGCCACCGCGGTGACGGTGGCCCCGTCGAGATGGGCGATGTTCTCGATGTGCTCGACGCCCATCATGCCCGTGCCGATGATGCCGTAGCGGATCTCGGAGGCGGTGGCGGACATGGCGGACCTCGGACGGCGGGGGCGGGAGACGGGCGCTAGTGTACGGCCCGTGTCGGAGTCCCTCGTCGACGTCTCCCCCCGCCTGATCGCCGACGACCTGCCCCCGGTGGGGGCGTTCGCCTTCGGGTGCTGGCGCTTCACCCACACCGACGTCGACCGGGCACGAGCGGTGCTCGAGGCGGCGTTGGCGGCCGGCATGAACCTCGTCGACAACGCCGACGTGTACGGGCTCGACTGGGGCGGCGCCGGTTTCGGTGCCAACGAGGAGCTCCTCGGCAGGGTCCTCGCCGCCGATCCCGGTCTGCGGGACCGCATCGTGGTGGCGACCAAGGGGGGGATCGTCCCGGGGGTGCCTTACGACCAGAGCCCCCGTCACCTGCGCGAGGCCTGCGAGGCGTCCCTGCGCCGCCTCGGGGTCGACGTCATCGACCTGTACCAGATCCACCGGCCCGACCTGTTCGCCCACCCGGCGGCGGTGGCCGAGACCCTGGCGGCCCTGCGGGAGGAGGGAAAGATCCGCCACGTCGGGGTCTCGAACTTCACCGTCGCCCAGACCGAGACCCTGGCCCGTCACCTGCCCTTCCCCCTCGTCACGACCCAGCCCGAGTACTCGGTCGCCCATCTCGCCCCCCTGCGCGACGGCACCCTCGATCTGTGCCTGCGCACCGGTCTCGTGCCCCTGGCGTGGAGTCCGCTGGCCGGCGGGCGCCTCGTGGCCGACGACGCTCCCGGGGTGCGGCCCGAGCTGGTGGCCCGCCTCGACGAGCTCGCCGCCCGCGAGGGCGTCGACCGGGCCACCGTCGCCTACGCCTTCGTCCTCGCCCACCCGGCGCGACCCGTGGTCATCTCGGGGACCCAGAACCCCGAGCGCATCGCCGCCGTGGCGCGGGTGGCCGACGTCCACCTCGACCGGGCCGACTGTTACGCCCTCATCGAGGCGTCCGAGGGCGTTCCCCTTCCCTGAGCCGCGGGCTCGACCTCGGCGGCCGGCCCCGGCCGCATGCCACGATCCGAAGGAGCAGTCATGTCAGCGGAGATCGCCTGGTTCTCGGCCCTGTGCGACGACGACTACGAGTTCCTGGGGGTGCCCGACCCTCTCCTGCGGTCCTCGTGGGAGCACTGCCGCAACATCGTGCTCGTCGCCGAGCGCTACGGCTTCGACAACGTGCTGTTGCCCTCGGGCTACGCCCTGGGCATCGACAACACGGCGTTCGCGGCGGCCATCGCCACCTGCACCTCGCGGATCCGGCTCCTGCTGGCGATCCGCATGGGTGAGCTGGTCGCCCCCCAGGTGGCGCGCCAGGTGGCCAGCCTCCAGCAGATCGCCGAGGGACGCCTGGTCGTGAACATCATCAGTTCCGACCTGCCCGGTGAGTCGCTCGCCTCCGAGCCCCGCTACCGGCGTTCGACCGAGTACATGTACGTGATCCGTGAGCTGCTCGACGGGCGCCCGGTCGACTTCCACGGCGAGTTCCTCGACGTCACCCTCGACCCGCCGCGCATCGCGGGTGAGGTCGGTGCCTGTCCCGCCTTCTACTTCGGTGGCCTGTCGGAGGCGGCCCGGGAGTGCGCGGCCCGGGGCGCCGACGTCTACCTCATGTGGCCCGACACCCTCGAGGGGGTGCGGGCGGTCATGGCCGACATGGACGCCCGGGCCGCCGCCCACGGGCGGTCCCTGCGCTACGGCTGGCGCTCCCACGTGATCGTCCGCGAGACCGAGGACGAGGCCCGGGCGGCGGCCCGGCGCCTGCTGTCGCGCCTCGATCCGGCCGAGGGCGAGGCCATCCGTCGCCGCAGCCTGGACTCGGCGTCGGCGGGGGTGGCCCGCCAGGCCGAGCTGCGCGAGGCGGCCGACGACGAGGGCTACGTGACCCGTCATCTGTGGACCGGGGTGGGGCGGGCCCGTTCCGGAGCGGGGGCGGCGATCGTGGGCGACCCCGACCAGGTGCGCGACCACATCCGCGAGCTGGCGGCGGCGGGTGTCGACGCCTTCATCTTCTCGGGGTATCCCCACGCCACCGAGTGCGACCTGTTCGCCCGTTACGTGCTCCCCGAGCTCGACCACGGGCGTCTCGAGCTCACGCCCTCGCCGGTGGTCGTGGACTGACGGCGTTCCGCCGGGCGACTTCGACCCCGGCTGGGCGATATCGAAGTGATATCACTTTGGGCTAGGGTCGGAGTATGAGCGACGAACCACTCGATCCCCCCGTCCCCTCCGACCCGTCGCCCCGGGGTCCCGGCGCCGGTCGGGTGGCGGTGCACACCGTCGACGAGCACGAGGCCCGCTACGCCGAGCGGCCCGGCCGGGTCGCCTCCGGCTTCACGGGACTGCTCGTGATCGCGGCCGGTGTCGTCCTCACGGGTGCCGGGATCGCCGGCGCCGCCATGAGCGAGGCGCCCGGCGCCGTCGGCGCGGCGGCTGCGGCCATCGTGGCCGGGGCCCTCGTGGGTTCCCTGGCCCCCGCCGGCTTCTACCTCGTCCAGCCCAACCAGGCCCTCGTCCTCATCCTCCTGGGCCGCTACCGGGGGACGGTCTCCGAACCGGGCTGGTACTGGACCAACCCCCTCACCCGGCTCGAATCGCGCAAGGTGTCGCTGCGGGTGCACAACTTCACCACCCCGACCTCCAAGGTGAACGATGCCGAGGGCAATCCCATCGAGATCGCCGCCGTCGTCGTGTGGCGGGTGGTCGACACGGCCCGCGCCGTCCTCGAGGTCGACGACTACGAGGACTTCGTG
>RFFY01000550.1 GCA_003697065.1 Actinomyces sp.
GGACCACCTTCGTGGCCCCGGCCCGTCTCCGCCTAGTCTCCGCACATGACACCCGCCAGCGGTTCATCCCCCGGTGGGCTCGTGGCGGAGCTGGCCGCCCTGGCCCCCGGTGCCCTCGTCACCTCGGGCGCCGACGCTCCCCCCGACCTCACCCACGACGAGGCCCTCGGCGCCGAACCCGTCGTGCCGGCCGCCGTCGTCCACCCCACCGCCACCGAGCAGGTGGCCGCCGTCCTCGCCTACGCCGACACCCACGGGGTGCCGGTGACGGCACGGGGCAGCGGCACCGGGCTGTCGGGCGCCGCCATCCCGCATCCCGACGGGATCCTCGTGGTGTTCGACCAGATGGCCGAGATCCTCGAGATCGACGAGGCCGACATGGTGGCGGTCGTGCAGCCCGGCGTGACCCTCGAACGTCTCGACGCCGCCCTCGCTCCCCGCGGCCTCGTCTACCCGGTCTTCCCCGGGGAGTACTCGGCCAGCCTCGGTGGCAACGTCGCCACCAACGCCGGTGGCATGCGGGCGGTCAAGTACGGGGTGACCCGCCACCAGATACTGGGCCTCGAGGCGGTCCTCGCCGGCGGGCAGGTCATCCGCACCGGCGGCCGCTACGTGAAGGGCTCGTCGGGCTACGACCTCACCCAGCTCATCGTGGGTTCGGAGGGCACCCTCGCCGTCGTGACCGAGGCCATCTTGCGTCTCCACCCCCGGCGTCCCCACCAGCGCACCCTGCTCGCCCCCTTCGCCACCCTGGCCGAGGTCACCGGCGCCGTGCCCGCCGTCGTCAACTCGGGCATCGACCCCTACCTGTGCGAGTACATCGACCTCGTCACCATGGCGGCCATGGTCGACCAGCTCGGTCTCGAGCTCGGTGTGCCCCCAGAGCTGCGCGAGGCCGCCCTCGCCTACCTCGTCGTCGGCGTCGAGGGCCACAGCGAGGAACGGGTCGACGACGACGTGGCCCGGGCGGCGGGCGTGCTGGCCGACGCCGGGGCGCTCGACGTGTTCGTGCTGCCCGACCACAGCGCCGACGCCCTGATCGAGGCCCGCGAGAAGGCCTTCTGGTTGGCCAAGGGATCCGGGGCCGACGACATCGTCGACGTCGTCGTTCCCCGCAGCCGCATCGACACCTTCATGTCCGGGGTCGCGCGTCTCGCCGCCGACCACGAGGCCTGGGTGGCCGGCTGCGGCCACGCCGGCGACGGCAACGTCCACCTGTCGGTCTTCCAGCCCGACGCCCAGCGGCGCCGCTCCCTGATGCGGGCCCTGTTCGCCCTCGGAGCCGAGCTGGGGGGCGCCGTGTCCGGTGAGCATGGACTCGGCCGGACCAAGTCCGCCTACTGGCTCGAGTTGGAGGATCCGGCCAAGATCGAGCTGATGCGCCGGATCAAAGCCGCCTTCGACCCCCGGGGGATCCTCAACCCGGGGGCCGTCCTCACCCCGGGAGACACGCCGTGAACGGAGCCCACGCCCTCATCGACACCCTGGTGGCGTCGGGGGTCGACACCTGCTTCGCCAACCCCGGCACCTCCGAGATGCACTTCGTCGCCGCCCTCGACGACGCCCCGCACATGCGGGCCGTGCTCGGCCTCTTCGAGGGTGTCGTCACCGGCGCCGCCGACGGTTACGCCCGCATGACGGGTCGGCCGGCGGTCACCCTGCTCCACCTCGGATCGGGGCTCGGCAACGGTCTCGCCAACCTCCACAACGCCCGCCGGGCCCGTTCGCCGATCGTCAACGTCGTCGGCGACCACGCCACCTACCACGCCCGCTTCGACGCCCCCCTCCAGTCCGACATCGAGACCGTCGCCCGCAACGTCTCGTGCTGGATCCGCCGCCCCGAACGGGTCGCCGACGTGGCGA
>RFFY01000551.1 GCA_003697065.1 Actinomyces sp.
CCCCGAGACAACCCCCAGACACCGCCTACACCGCCCCCGGGAGGTCACGCCATGACGGCGCCCGACCAGACACCGCGGACACCACGCGACGACACCGGCCTGGACCGCAGCGGCCTCGACGACACCGGCCTGGAGGTGCTCGACGTCGAGGCCTGCATCGCCCGCCTCGCCCGCACGCCCATCGGGCGCATGGCCTTCGTCGAGGACGGGCGCCTGACCGTCCTACCCGTCACCTACGGCTGGCACGAGGGCGGCATCGTCTTTCGGACCCTGCACGGGGGCAAGCTCTCCGCGGCCGCCCACCGTGAGGAGGTCGCCTTCGAGGTCGACGAGTGGGACGCCGACCATCACACGGGATGGAGCGTGCTCGTCCGCGGTACCGCACGGGTGGTGACCGACTGGGCCGAACGCGAGGAGCTCGAGCAGTCCGGTGTCGTCGCCTGGGCCAAGGAGCGCTGGCGCGACCGCTGGGTACGGATCGAACCCGACGAGATCACGGGCCGGAGGATCCCATGACACGCGTGAGCATCGACGGCAACGAGGCGGCGGCCTCGGTCGCCTACCGGGCCTCGGAGGTCATCGCCATCTACCCCATCACCCCGGCCTCGCCCATGGGGGAACTGGCCGACTCGTGGGCGGCCGCCGGTCGCACCAACGTGTGGGGCACCGTCCCGGAGGTGATGGAGATGCAGTCGGAGGCGGGCGCCGCCGGCGCCGTCCACGGTTCGGTGCAGGCGGGGGCCCTCACGACCACTTTCACCGCCTCCCAGGGCCTCCTGCTCATGATCCCCGACATGTACAAGATCGCCGGCGAGCTCACCCCCGCCGTCTTCCACGTGGCCGCCCGCTCCGTCGCCACCCACGCCCTGTCGATCTTCGGCGACCACAGCGACGTCATGGCCACGCGGGCCACCGGCTGGGCCCTGCTCGCCTCGGCCTCACCCCAGGAGGCCCACGACCTGGCCGCCGTCGCCCACGCCGCCACCCTCACCGCCCGGGTCCCCTTCCTGCACTTCTTCGACGGCTTCCGCACCTCCCACGAGATCAACACCGTCGAACTCATCGACGACGACGACCTCGCCGCTCTGTTGCCCCTCGACGCCGTGCTCGCACACCGGAACCGTCGCCTCGACCCCGAGCGGCCCGTGCTGCGCGGCTCGGCCCAGAACCCCGACGTCTTCTTCCAGGCCCGCGAGGCGGCCAACCCCTTCCACGATGCCGTCCCCACCCTCGTGCAGGAGACCATGGACCGCCTGGCGGCCCGGGTGGGACGCCACTACCACCTCGTCGACTACGTCGGCGCCCCCGACGCCGACACCGTGGTCGTGCAGATGGGGTCGGGCACCGGCGCCACCCGCGAGGCCGTCGAGCGCCTCACCGCCGAGGGACGCCGGGTGGGTCTCGTGATCGTCCGCCTCTACCGCCCCTTCCCGACCCGCGCCTTCCTCGACGCCCTCCCGCCGACCGTGCGCACCATCGCCGTGCTCGACCGCACCAAGGAGCCCGGCGCCGTCGGTGAACCCCTCCTCGTCGACGTCGCCGCCACCGTCCTCGCCGCCGCCGGCGGGCTCGACGGCAGCGACGCCGGCCCCCGCTGGGCCACGCCGCCCCGGGTCATCGGCGGCCGCTACGGGCTCTCCTCCAAGGAGTACACACCCGCCATGGCCGTCGCCGTCTTCGACGAGGCCGCCCGTCCCGATCCCCGGCCCCGCTTCACCGTGGGGATCGTCGACGACGTCACCCACCTCAGCCTCGACTGGGACCGCTCCCCCACACCGCCCCGACCCGGCGTCACCCAGGCCGTGTTCGTGGGGCTCGGTTCCGACGGAACCGTCGGCGCCAACAAGAACACGGTGAAGATCGTCGGCGACCGCACCGATCTGCACGCCCAGGGCTACTTCGTCTACGACTCCCGCAAGGCGGGCTCGATGACGACCTCCCACCTGCGCTTCGCTCCCGAACCGGTCGCCTCGACCTACCTGATCGGCGACGCCGAGGCCGACTTCGTGGGCGTCCACCAGTTCGTCTTCCTCGAGCGCTTCGATCCCCTGCGCTACGCCCGGCCCGGCGCCACCGTTCTGCTCAACGCCCCGGGTCCCGCCGAGGCCGTCTGGGACCGTCTGCCCGTCGAGGCCCAGGAGACGATCCTCGAGCGTCGCCTCGACGTCCACGTCGTCGACGCCCAGGCCATCGCCGACGCCAACCAGCTGGGCCGGCGGGTCAACACCATCCTGCAGACCTGCTTCTTCGCCCTCACCGACCTCCTCCCCGTCGACGAAGCGGTCACGGCGGTGAAGGACGCCATCCGCCACACCTACGGGCGTTTCGGCGAGACCGTCCTGGCCCGCAACGAGGCCGCCGTCGACGCCGCCCTCGACGCCCTCGTCCCCCTGCCCCATCCCGACCGCGTCACGGCGACCCGTCACCGGCGCCCACCCGTGCCGGCGGACGCCCCCGACTTCGTGCAACGGGTGACGGCCCGCATGATCGCCGGCGAGGGCGACCTCCTGCCCGTGTCGGCCCTGCCCGTCGACGGCACCTTCCCCACCGGCACCACACGCTGGGAGAAGCGCTCCATCGCCCTCGAGATCCCCATCTTCGATCCCGAGCTGTGCATCGAGTGCGCCAAGTGCGCCATCGCCTGCCCCCACGCCGCCATCCGGATCAAGGCCTTCCCGCCCGAGGCCCTCGAGGGCGCACCGCCGACCTTCAAGAGCCGTCCCCTGCGCTCGCGCGAGATGCCCGACCACCGCATGACCGTCCAGGTGGCGCCCGACGACTGCACCGGCTGCGGGGTGTGTGTGGAGATCTGCCCCGCCCGCTCCAAGGAGATCGTGCGCCACAAGGCCATCGACATGGAGCCCAAGGAACCCCACCTGGAGGCCGAGCGCGCCAACTGGGCCTTCTTCGAGCAGATCCCCACACCCGCCCGGGCCGAGATCCGCCTCGACACGGTCAAGGGCTCCCAGCTCGCCGAGCCCCTCTTCGAGTTCTCCGGGGCGTGCGCCGGCTGCGGGGAGACGCCCTACCTCAAGCTCCTCACCCAGCTCTTCGGCGACCGCATCCTGGTGGCCAACGCCACCGGTTGCTCCTCCATCTACGGCGGGAATCTGCCCACCACCCCGTGGGCGCACGGCGCCGACGGGCGCGGCCCGGCCTGGGCCAACTCCTTGTTCGAGGACGACGCCGAGTTCGGCCTCGGCATGCGCCTCGCCCTCGACCGTCTGCGGGCCGAGGCCCTCCTCCTCGCCGGTGAGCTGGCCGGGGAGATCGGCGACGATCTCGTCACCGCCTTGGCCGACGCTCCCCAGTTCGACGCCGCCGGCGTCGCCGAGCAGAGGAACCGGGTGGCGGAGCTGCGGCGCCGCCTCGCCGCCGTCGACGACCCCCGCGCCCGGCGCCTCGACGCCGTCGCCGACGCCCTGATCGCCCACCAGGTGTGGATCGTCGGCGGTGATGGTTGGGCCTACGACATCGGCTTCGGGGGCCTCGACCACGTCCTGGCGTCGGGCCGCGACGTCAACATCCTGGTGCTCGACACCCAGGTGTACTCCAACACCGGCGGCCAGGCCTCCAAGGCCACCCCCCGGGCGGCGGTGGCCAAGTTCGCGGCCTCGGGCAAGGCCGGGCCCCGCAAGGACCTGGGCCAGATCGCCATGGCCTACGAGGACGTCTACGTCGCCGAGGTCGCCCTCGGCGCCAACCAGACCCAGACGGTGAAGGCCTTCGCCGAGGCCGCCTCGTTCCCCGGGCCCTCGCTCATCGTCGCCTACTCGACGTGCATCGCCCACGGCATCGACATGTCCCGCTCGATGACCCACCAAAAGGAGCTGGTCGAGTCGGGCTTCTGGCCCCTCTACCGCTACGACCCCCGGGTCACCCTCGAGGGCAAGCACGCCTTCCACCTCGACTCGCGCCGGCCCTCGGTCCCCTTCGTCGAGGTGGCCCGCCAGGAGGCCCGCTTCGCCATGCTCGAGCGCAGCGACCCCGAGCGCGCCGCCCGACTCGCGGCCCTGGCCCAGGCCGACATCGACGAGCGCTGGCGCCTCTACGAGCAGTTCGAGGATCTCGAACGCACCATCCCCGACGA
>RFFY01000552.1 GCA_003697065.1 Actinomyces sp.
GGCGCCTGGTTCCTCATGTACCTCCGGGTGCGCCGGAGCCGCCTCGAGCGTCGCCGCCGCGGCCTGTGGTACTGACGCCGACGCGGGCCACCGCACGGCAGCCGGTGTGAGCCTCTCGACACGGTGCGTGACCCATGGCACCATCGTCACGGCGGGTGTGCGAGCCGCCCGCTCGATCTGCGGAGGCGGAGCCGTGGCCCGGCAGACCACACTCTTCGACGACCCGGAAAACAGCGACGGCGGCGTCGAAGTGCTGCCCGGTGACGGCAGCGCCGTGTTGTACACCGGTGTCCTCGACGCGGCGGCCGCCGATCACGCCCTGGCCACCCTCACCACCACCCTGGCCTGGCGCCAGCAGCCCGTACGGGTCTTCGGGCGCACCGTGGCCCAGCCCCGCCTCACCGCCTGGTACGGCGAGCCGGGCGCCTCCTACACCTACTCCGGCCTCCGACTCGAGCCGCTCCCGTGGACACCACTGCTCGACACCCTCCGCCGGCTCTGCGAGGACCTGGCCGGCGAGACCTTCAACAGCGTGCTCGCCAACCTGTACCGCGACGGCAACGACACCGTGTCCTGGCACGCCGACGACGAACCCGAGCTCGGAGCCGAGCCGACCATCGCCTCCCTCAGCCTCGGCGCCACCCGCCGCTTCCACCTGCGCCACCGCGAGACACGCGAGACCGTCCACGTCGACCTGCCCGCCGGCTCCGTGCTCGTGATGAGCGGGCTCTCCCAGCGCTACTGGCTGCACCAGGTTCCCCGCAGCCGACGTGTGCACGAGCCCCGCATCAACCTCACCTTCCGGCGGATCGGCACGGCCACGGCCCCGGGGGGCAAGACGTGACCGACCACCGGCCCCGCACCGCCGCGCGTCCGGGTGCTCCCGCGGCCACGACCCTCGACGAGCTCGTCCACGAGTCCCTTCTCGACCGCCTCGGCCTGGTGGGGGACCGGGCGGCGCGGCCCCTCTCAGCCATGCAACCCGGTCTGCGGGCGCTGCGGGCCGCCTACGAGACCGGCGAACAACCCGATTTCGCCGACCCGTCCCTACGTGGGGCCTACGTCCTGGCGTCACACCCCCACCACTGCATCATCGCCGCCGCCGTTCTCGGTGAGATCGTGCCCACCTGGTTCCCCGGCGCCGACGGCCCAGCCGGCGGGCACACCGTCACCGTTCTCGGCGCCGGGCCCGGAGCCGAAGCCGTCGGACTGGTGTGGGCCCTGAAGCAGGCCGGCATCCCGGTCGACACCACGACCATCCACCTCGTCGACCGCGAGCCCGGATGGGCGAAGAGCCGCCGGATCACCCTTGCCGCCATCGACGAGATCCTCGACGGCGAGCCCGGGCCCCGCATCGAACACCACGTCATCGACCTCACACGACCCGAGAGGCGGCTCCGCGACCTCCTCGCCTCGTCGGATCTCGTCATCGCCCAGGCCGTCTATTCCGAACTCGCCGAGCGGGGCGCCGTCGACCACATCGTCGACCACTTCACCGCCCGCGCCCTCTTCCTCATCGTCGAGTTCCCCTCGGGCCGCCATGTCGTCGACCGCCTCCCCGAAGGCGACCTGCGCATCCTGCACCGGGCCTCGTACTCCATCCGCCCACCGAGGGCTCCGGCCGTTCTGCGCGAGCACCTGTTCGCCGACGCCGATGGGCTCCGGGCCCGTTCCCGGGCCCTGGACGTCGACGCCCGTCTGGTGGGCCGGCCGGGCCAGCGCCTCCCGGCTCCCGCGACCGGAGCGGTCCGTCCGTCACCCGACCAGGCGGCGGCCATCGCCGCCTTCACCCGCCACCTCCAGGGGTCGGCCTCGATCTTCCGCCTCCGCGGTGGTGCGGGAACCGGCAAGAGCGCCCTGTACCCCGCACTGGCCCGGATCGCCCGCGAGCAAGGCCTCAGCCCCGTGCAGCTCGCCCCCACGGGCCAGGCTGCTCGCCGTCTCCGCGAGCGCCACGGCCCGCCGGCCCACACC
>RFFY01000553.1 GCA_003697065.1 Actinomyces sp.
ACCCCCGTCCCCCCGACCCCAGCCTCGCCCGCGCCACGAGGACCGCACCGGCCACGAGGACCACACCGGCGGCCCCGCTGATCGAGGTGACCGGTGGCGGCCAGCGGGCCGCGGCCAACGCCACCAGGGCGGCGGCGTGGACCGACGCCGACGCCCCTGTTCGGGTCTCCTCCGCCCCCTCGTGCGCGCCCGGCGTCGCGCCGCTCTCCCGCTCGCGGTCGGGCACCATCGCCTCAGCCCACCGTGACCAGGTCGCGCAACGCCTCCAGGCGGGTGGGGCCGATCCCCGGCACCTCGACCAGCTCGTCGACCGAAGCGAAACCGCCCCTGTCGGTGCGGGTCTCGACGATGGCAGCGGCGATGGTGGGCCCGATCCCGGGGAGGGACTCGAGGGTGGCGGGATCGGCGGTGTTGACGTCGACGGGGCCGGCGGACCCCGCGGCCCCGGTGCCCGCCGTCGCCCCGGTCAGCACGGGTGGGGCCGCCTCCTCGCCGCGGGTCGGGATCCACACCCGGCTCCCGTCGAGCACGGGGGCCGCCAGATTGATCCGGGTCCGGTCGGCGTCGTCGGTCAGCCCCCCCGCTGCCCGCACGGCGTCGGCCACCCGGGAGCCGGCGGGAAGCTCGTGGAGACCGGGCCGGTTCACAGCCCCGTCGACGTGGACCACGAGCGCCGGCGGGCGAGTGCTCGTGGGGGGCGCGATCGTCGGGGCGACGGTGTCGACCCGGGGCAGGACCGCCTCGACGGGTGGGGACGCAGCGGGGCGCAGGACCCACCAGGCGCCGACCACCACGGCGAGCAGGGCCAGGCCCGTGCCCACCACCCCGGCGGGGGTCGTCCCCCAGCGGTCGGCCAGCTCGGTGAGGAGGCGGCTCGGGCCGGTGGGGACCGGCGGCGTGACCGCCGGGACAGGTTCGGCGAGCGCGGCCTCGAGATCGTCCGACGACATGCGACACCCCCGGAGGGATCGGTGACACCGACGGGGGAAGTCCAGACGGCCGCGAGGCGGCGAGAGCGACGCTCAGTACAAGGCGGTGGCGAGACGACGCCGCCACTGGGAGGTACGGGGATCGTCGGGGCCCAGTACCTCGAGGAGATCGACGAAGCGCTGGCGAGCGGCGTCGTCGGTCTTGACCCGAGCGAGCAGCTCCTCGAGCTCGGCCTCGACGTCGTCGCCGGTGGCACCCGTACGGGCCAGGGCGGTGAGACGACGGATCTCGGGGGTCTCGGGCACACGCCCGAGGATCTCGAGGGCCTCGTCGGTGTCGCCCCGCTCGATCAGCAGGGCGGCGAGGGCCTCGATCGCCCCCACGTGGTCGGGATCGAGTTCGAGCGCCCGCCGCAGGGAGGCCTCGTCGCCGGCGGCCACCAGACGGTCGGCTTCGGACTCCTCGGGTGAGGGGACGAGGCGCTGCACGAACTCCCGGACAGCCGCCTCGCCCTGGGCGCCCAGGAACCCGTCGACGACCTCGCCGTCGCGCAGGGCGTACACGGCGGGGATGGACTGGACCCGGAACGCCTGGGCCACGCCGGGATTGGCGTCGACGTCGACCTTGGCCAGCTCGACGGCGCCGTCGGTCTCGGCGATGACCTTCTCGAGGATCGGCCCGAGCTGGCGGCAGGGCCCGCACCAGGCCGCCCACAGGTCCACGACGACCGGGACCTGACGGGAACGCTCGACCACCGCCGTCTGGAAGGTGGCATCGGTGACGTCGGTGATCGTGGCAGCCATCGCAGGGGTCAACCTAGCGTCGCCCTCCCCCATTCCCGACCGAACGGTGGCCCGTGTCACCTCCCACCGGCGCCCGCCGCCGACGCCGCTGTCACCCACCGGGTTTACGCTCCGGCCGCCGGCGTGGTCGAATGCCGCCATGGACCGGCGCGCCCATCCCGAGGAGGTCGTCACCCTCCTCGCCACCCCCGAGCTCGAGGCGCCCGCTCTGGTGGTCCACTTCGACGGCTGGATCGACGCCGGCGCCAGCGCCGCCGCCGCCATGGCCCACCTCCTCGAGGCCCTCGACCCGCGCCCGGTCGCCCGCTTCGACACCGAGTGGTTCGTCGACCACCGGGCCCGGCGACCGACCATGCACGTCGTCGAGGGGGTGAACCGGGGACTCGACTGGCCGGTCCTCGAGCTCGTGGCCGCCCGCGACGACGCCGGTCGCGACGTCCTGCTCCTCCACGGGGCCGAACCGGACCACAACTGGCGCACC
The DNA here is from genome assembly GCA_003697065.1 of Actinomyces sp. Classification (GTDB taxonomy): domain Bacteria; phylum Actinomycetota; class Acidimicrobiia; order Acidimicrobiales; family Aldehydirespiratoraceae; genus J010. Next base: position 2,215 of record RFFY01000553.1, read on the forward strand.
TTCGTCGAGGCGGTCGTCGGTCTGGCCCGGCGCTTCGGCGTGCGCGAGATGTTCGGGCTCGGTGCCTATCCGGCCGCCGTCCCCCACACCCGTCCCGTCCGCATGTCGGTCACCGCCTCGGATCCCGATCTGGCCCGCGGGCCCTACGTCAACGCCACCCTCGACGTTCCCGCCGGCATGGAGTCGGCCCTCGAGGAGGCCCTCGCCCGCACCGGCATCCCCACCCGTGGCCTGTGGTCCCAGGTCCCCCACTACGTGGCCACCGCCCCCTACGCCCCCGCCACCCTGGCCCTGCTCGTCGAGCTGGGCCGTCTGGGGGCCTGCGAGATCGACACCTCGGATCTGGCCCAGCGGGCGATGGTGGCCCGCCGGCGCCTCGATCAGCTCGTGGCCGAGGAACCCGGCCACGCCGAGCTCGTCGCCCAGCTCGAGCAACGCTACGACGAGACCCCCGCCCCCGACGCCGAGATCCCCTCCAGCGACGAGCTCGCCGCCGAGGTCGAGCGCTGGCTACGCGAGCACGACGAGGGCGACACCCCCTGACCGACCCCCATCCCCTGACCATGCGGTCGACCCGGCGCCGGTGGCGGCGCCGTCGATCCCCGACCACCCGGAGGCCGACACGGTGAAGGTCGACGCTGGACTGCACGGCCCGCTCGACGAGGCCCGCACCCGGGCCCGCGCCCTCGAGGAGGCGGGCTACGACGGGCTCTTGTCGAGCGAGATCGCCCACGACCCCTTCTTCCCCCTGGTGCTGGCCGCCGACGCCACCGAACGGGTCGAGCTCATCACCGGGATCGCCGTCGCCTTCGCCCGCAACCCCATGCTGTTGGCGAACATCGGCGACGACCTCCAACGCTTCAGCCGGGGGCGTTTCGTCCTGGGGCTCGGCTCCCAGATCCGGCCCCACATCACCAAGCGCTTCTCCATGCCGTGGTCGCATCCGGCCGCCCGCATGGAGGAGATGATCCGCGCCATCCGTGCCATCTGGGCGTGCTGGCACCACGGGGAGCCCCTCGCCTTCCGGGGCGAGTTCTACCGCCACACCCTGATGACCCCGATGTTCGACCCCGGCCCCAACCCCCACGGCGAACCCCCGATCCACCTGGCCGCCGTGGGGCCGATGATGACGCGGGTGGCGGGTCGGGTCGCCGACGGGCTCGTCGCCCATGCCTTCACCACCGCCTCCTACCTCGAGGCCGTCACCCTGCCGGCCCTGCGGGAGGGTCTCGCCGACAGCGGTCGGGAACGCGACGCCGTCGAGGTCTCCCTGCCCCTGTTCGTGGTCACCGGGGGCGACGACGAGGCCTCCCGGGCCGCGGATGCCCAGCAGCGGGCCCAGATCGCCTTCTACGGTTCGACCCCCGCCTACCGGGGGGTGCTCGAGCACCACGGTTGGGGCGACGCCCACGTCGAGCTCAACCGCCTGTCCAAACAGGGACGCTGGGAGGACATGGCCCGCGTCATCGATGACGAGATGCTCGCCACCTTCGCCATCGTGGCCGAACCCGGCGATGTCGCCGGCGCCGTCCTCGAGCGCTGGGGCGGGCTGGTGGACCGGGTCCAGCTCGGCGATCGTCCCGACATCGAGGAGTGGCCCGACATCGTGGCCGCCATCCGAGCAGGCTGAACGGGTCCGTCGTCGGGGGCGGCCGGGGCGGGCCGAACGGGGCCCGCGGCCGCCGGCGTCACCGCCAGAACACCGCCCCGTCGACCTCGGCCACGAGCTCGGCCCCCGGGGGCACCCGGTCCGGGGCCGACAGGACCAGCGGGTCCCCGCCGGCATCACGCGCCGGTACGCCGGCGTCGGCCAGTCGTGTGCGGTCCAGTCCCTGCTCCCACGCCGCCGCCATCGCCACGTTCGGCGACAGGCCCACCGGGTCGATCACCAGACCGTCGGACGACACCGTTCGCTCGACCGTGTCGACGGCCTCGGCCACCCGGGAGCCCACGGCGCCGTCCCACAGACGCGTCACCGCCACCGACGCCGACGCCACGCCCAGCGCCACCGTCACCAGCGTCACCCCGGCGCACAGGCGCCGACGCCGGGCCGTGACCACGACGGCGACGGCCACCACCGTCGCCACCAGCGCCACCGACCAGGGAGAGAAGCGGGCCGAGCCGAACGGGGCGCCGGCGGCCTCGACCCCGAGCATCATCACCGGCGACCGGGGACGGTTCCACAGGTCGACAGGACCGATCAGGGCCCCCGCCAGCCCCGCCACCAGGGCCGCCGCCGGCGCCAGGAGCACGAGCCGGTCGCGGCGGACCAGGGCGGCACCGGCGGCGACGAGGGTGACCGGAGCGAGCACGTCGAGGTAACGCCCGTGGTACCAGGCGTCGGCCCGCTCGATCCCGACGAGGAACCAACCCGCCTCGGCGACCACCACGCCCGCCAGCACCGTCATGACCCGCGTCCGCGGCTCACGCCACGCCACCAGCCAACCCACCAGGGCGAAGCCGGCCGTGGCCGCCGTCGCCGACGCCACGGCCCCGATCCCGCGCTCGACCATGGCGGCCGCCCGGCCCGCCCCACGCGAGGCCGCCAGCTCGGCGGCGCCGTAGGTCCCGCCCGACCCCAGGGCCGCCTCCTGCACCAGGCGCCCGGCGACCTCGGCGCCCGCCACCACGAGCAGGGCCGACCCCGCCACGACGGCGGCGGCCACCGGGCGGCGCCGCCAGGCGACAGCGGCCACGAGTGCACCCGCCACCGCCACCGGGACGAGACGGGGATGGGTGGCGGCGACGGCGCCGGCGGCGACCACCACCACGGCCCCGCGCGTCGCCACCTGCCGGGTCGTCGCCGTCGAGGGGTCCCGCCCCACCGCCTCGGCCACCACCGCCACGAGCAGCGACACCGTCAGCCCGGCGAGGCGCTCGCTCCAGGTGATCGAGGCCGTCACGACCAACGCCGGCGTAGTGCCGGCCACGAGGGCGACCACCAGGGCCGCCACCGGATCGAGGCGAAAGACCCGTCGAGCCAGGCGATGGGCCACGACGACGGTGCCGGACCCCGCCGCCACCGACACGAGGCGGGCCCACACCAGCACCCCTCCCCCGGACAGGCCCATCGCCCACGCCGGTGCCACCAGCAGGGGGTAGAGCAGGCCGTAGGGCGGCTGGGGCGGCAGGGGCTGGGGCCCACCGCCGGCCAGGGTGCGGGCCAGGGCCAGATGGGTGACGTCGTCGGCTGACAGGAGGGGGCCGGGAAGGCCCAGGGCGACGAGGGCACCGACCAGGGCATGCAGAGCGACCACCACCGCCAGCCGGTGACGGGACAGGGCCGACGCCCGCCCGCGTCGAGCCGGCGCCGTGGCGCCGGCGGCGGGACCCGGGGACGGTCCGGAGACGGTGTCGCCGGTCACGAGGCGAGGTGGCGGGCGACGTCGGGGGCGAGGACCGCCAGCTCCCGCGCCAGGTCGGCCATCTCGACCGCACGGGTGAGATCGGCGCCCGGCGGCCCGGGTCCGAAGCGGTGATCGCCCACCAGGTGGGCGGTGGCGCGCCGCACGGCGTTCTCAGCCGCCAGCAGGGCGCCGGCGAGGGCCAGGCACGCGGTCTCGGCGGGTCCGGGACGGGCGTCCGGTTCGAGAGCCCCGCACACGGCGCCGATCCAGGTGGCGACGGCGCCGGCGGTGACGGGCCGCCCGCCACGACGACGGGCGTCGGCGACGCTGCGCACCAGCTCGCCCACGTCGTGGGCGAGGGTCCCGGTCATCACCGTGTCGAGATCGACGAGGTGCCCCCGACCCTGTGGCGTCAGCACCACGTTGGCGAGGCGGGCGTCGCCGTGCACGACCCGCGGGGCCAGATCGGCCCACCCCAGATCCTCCGCCCTCTCGAGCAGCTCGTGGGCCGCCGCCACCACCTGGGCGACCACGGCGTGCGTCCGGCCGGTCGGAGCGCACTCCCGACGGGCCCCTTCGAGACGATCGACGGCGGCGGTCGGGTCGTGGAACCCCTCGAGGGCGGTGGCGAGGCGCCCCCCGACGCCCGCCACGGCGCTCACGAAGGTCCCGACCGCCCGGGCCGCCGCCACCACCTCGGCGTCGCACCGGGAGCGGGGGCGACGGCCGGCCAACCAGCGACGGACCCGCCACCAGGTGGCTCCGTCCCGGCCCCAGACCGCCCTCGTGTCGGGTCGGCCCGCCCGCTCGAGGGCGGCGGCCACGACCTGATCGTTGCGGACGAGGGCCTCGGGCCGCCTGAAGACGTGGGTGCCGAGGCGCTGGACACACCACACCCGACCGTCGGCGTCGACCACCCGCCAGGTGGTGTGGACGTGGCCCGTCCCCACCCGACGGACCCGCACGGCGCGACGCCCGATCAGAGCCGCGGCCACGGCCCCCGCCCCGTCGACCCGGGGAAGGAACGGGACCCCCACGGAGGTGTCGGCACCGGGATCGGCTCCTGCTAGCATGCGTCCTCGCACAGCGGGGCTATAGCTCAGTTGGTAGAGCGCTTCCATGGCATGGAAGAGGTCAGGGGTTCAATTCCCCTTAGCTCCACGGCGTCGGGCCCGGGTTCCACACCCGGGCCCTCGTACGTTCCCCCGACCCGTCGACGTGGCCGCCCGCTCACGATCCGGGAGCCGTCGACGAGGATCGCCCGGGGCGCCAGCGGGGGCGGTCGCCCCAGAGCCGCTCGAGCTGGTAGTGGGCCCGGGTCTTCTCGTCGAAGACGTGCACCACGAAGGCGCCGTAGTCGAGCAGGACCCATTCGCGGGTGTCGCGGCCTTCGACCCGCACGGGGCGCGGACCACCCTGTTCGGCGACACGGGCCTCGACCTCGTCGACGATGGCGCGCACCTGGCGGGGATTGGTGCCGGAGGTGATGACGAAGAGGTCGGTGACGGCGAGGACGTCACCGACGTCGAGGATCACGGTGTCGACGGCGAGCTTGTCGTCGGCGGCCGTCGCCGCCACCTCCGCCCAGTGCCGGGCGTCCGCACCGGGGGCGGTGACGCGGGCCGTTCCGTCGAGGGCGTCGGGGGGCGTCATCGCCGATCGGTCCCGAGGATCACGGTGACGTCGACGGGCTCGTCGGGGTTCTCGTCGATCTCGACGGTGGCGTCGACGGCCCGCGCCAGGGACCGGGCATCGTCGAGAAGGTCGAGATGGTGGACCCGCACCACGCTGCGCGCCACGTCGAAGGAGTCGGCGTTGCCCATGACGGTGATGACGGCGCCGGCGTCGACGAGATCGTGGCGGGCCTCGTCGAGCCGACCCGGGTCACCCGCGCCGTCGAGGAGGCGGACCGAGGGCCGGGCCGAGGTCGACGGCGAGATCGGCAGGGGCACCATCTCCACCATGGTGTCGTGCAACCAGGCTTCGCCCGCGTCGCCCAGGACGTAGAAGGGTCGCTCGTCGGGCTCGACCAGGGCGGGATCGAGCGGGGGCACGAACACGGCCCGGTTGCCCGACCCCAGGGCCCGCAGGTAGGGCGAGAGCCCCTCGTCGAAGGGCAGGGTGGCAGCGACGGGATCGTCGGCGAGCTCGACGGCGGCCAACCACGACTCCCACAGGCGCCGCTGGCGTTCGATGCGGTTGGCGTCGGCCTCACCGGGGTTGCGCACGGCGTAGAGCTCGGCGGCGACGGTGGCGTCGAGCTCGTAGCGCCCGCGGGCGAGCCAGGTCTCGCGCGACCCGTCGCCGCGTTCGACGACCAGGTCGTCGGCGAGGAAGTAGGGCAGAGGATCGACGAGATCGAGCAGGGCCTCGAGCCCGGTCCGGTCGAGCTCGACCATCTCGGAGAAGCCGACGTCGGTGAGGCGCTCGACGGCGGCCCGGACGGCGTCGGGTCCCTGGCGCTCGTAGAGAGCGCCGAGGGTGAGGGAGGTGGGCGGGTCGGCGTCGACGTCGACGAGGAGGTCGGGGGTCAACA
>RFFY01000554.1 GCA_003697065.1 Actinomyces sp.
CGCTTCGCCACCTTGTCGCCCGTCCCCGGTCTGCGCCGGTGGGCCGAGAGCACGGGCCACGAGGTCGACACCTCCGCCGACGGGCTGCGTCGACTCACCGCCTGCTACCTCCTGACCGCCAAGAGGGGCGGTGAGCCCCTCGATCCCGTCGCCCGCTTCCACCTGCGCAACGGCGCCCGCCTCGAACAGATCGACGTCGGCGGTGATCCCTCCCCCCGCGGCCTCGCCCAGTCCTACGGTGTTCTCGTGAACTATCTCTACGATCCCGACACCCTCGCCGCCAACCACGAGGCCTACGTCCACGAGGGTCGCGTCGCCCACTCCCCCGCCGTCGCCGCCCTCCTCGGCGGCACCGACGAGACGGGTGCGGCGTGAACCCCGCGCCCGTCGATCTCACCGGGCGGGTGGCGGTGGTCACCGGTGGAGGCAAGGGCATCGGGCGGGCCATCGCCGAGGGGCTCGCGGCGCGCGGTGCCGCCGTGGTCGTCAACAACCGGTGTCGCGACGGACACGACCCAGCCAGTGAGGTCGTCGAGGCCATCACCCGAGCGGGCGGCACCGCCGTCGCCGACGACACGGTCGTGGGCGCCGAGGGATCGGGCGAACGTCTCGTCGCCCACGCCCGCGCCGCCTTCGGTGGACTCGACCTCGTGGTGTCGAACGCCGCCGTCGTCGACCGGGCCCTCTTCGCCCGCAGCGATCCGGACCGCTTCCGTCAGGTGCTCGACATCGACTTCTGGGGCGCGGTCGACCTCACCCGGGCCGCCCTCGACGACATCGTGGAGCGCCGGGGTCGGATCCTGTACGTGACCTCGTCCGCCGGCCTCTACGGCGAGGCTGGTGTGGCCTCCTACGCCGCGGCCAAGGGTGCCCTGATCGCCTTCGCCCGCAGTCTCGCCGCCGAGGTCGCCCGCCACGGCGTGCGGGTCAACCTCCTCGCTCCCTTCGCGGCCACGGCGATGACCGCCGGCCATGTTCCGCCCGGCCTCGAGGACCGGCTCGCCCCCGAGTTCGTCGTGCCCGCCGCCTTGTGGCTGCTGGGAGACGATGTGCCGCTCAACGGCGCCGTCGTCGTGGCGGCCGCCAACCGCTTCCGCCTGGCGCTGACGGGAGAGACAACCGGCCTGCGCTTCGACGGGGACACGCCGGTCGCACCCGAGCGTCTCGCCGCCCACGTCGACGAGCTCACGGCGCCTGACGGCTGGCGACCCTTCGCCGATGCCACCTCCGCCTTCCTCGATCTGGTCGGCCTGGCGCCCCCATCGACCCCGTGAGCCCCGCAGACGTCCTCGCCTCCCTGGGTGCCGGTCTGGCCGTGACCGCCGTCTGGGTGGTCCTGTTGTGGCTGATCGGCATCGTGCGCCGCGACGTGTCGGTGATCGACGCCGTGTTCAGCCTCATCGTCGTGTCGACGGTCGTCGTGGGCGGTGTGGTCGTCGGCGACCCCTACGGACCCCGCGCTGTGTTGATCGTGGGACTGTTGGGGCTCTGGTCGGCCCGCCTCACCGCCTACCTCACCTGGCGCAAGTGGGGCGAAGGCGAGGACCCCCGCTACACCAGGTTGAGGAGTTGGACCGCCGAGGGCCTGCCCTTCCACCTCCTCGCCCTCCGGCGTGTCTTCGGGCTCCAGGGCGCCGTCTTGTACCTCCTGTCGGTGCCAGCGGTCGTGGCCGTGGCCTCGCCCACCCCAACCCGTCTCGGGCCGTGGTCGGTGGCGGGGACCCTCGTGTGGGCCGTGGGTTTCGTGTTCGAGTCCGTCGGGGACCACCAGCTCGTCCGCTTCCGCCGCGACCCCGCCAACCGTGGCCGGGTCCTCGACACCGGGCTGTGGCGGTACACCGCCCACCCGAACTACTTCGGTGAGATCGTCATGGCCTGGGGCGTGTTCCTCGCCTGCCTGGATGTCCGGTGGGCCCTGCTCGGCGTTCCGGGTCCCGTGCTGTACACCCGCCTCATCCTCACGACGACGGGGACACCGACCCTGGAAAAGCGGCTCCGGCGGACCCGTCCCGGCTACGCCGAGTACCTCGAGCGCACCAGCTCGTTCTGGCCACGGCCACCTCGCCGACGCGACTGAGGGGGCCCATCCCCGACGGATGACGCCGCCGGCGACACCCTGGGGGCGACCGGCCGCGCCGCGCCCATCGGTCAGCCCTCGGCGACGAGGCGACGCAGGTCCGACTTGACGACCTTGCCCAGCGGATTGCGGGGCAGCTCGTCGACGACGAGGACCCGTTGGGGCAGCTTGTAGCTCGCCACCCCCGCGGCCCGCAGATGGCCGACGAGGTCCTCGAGGGTCGGGGGCGGATCGTCGGCCACGACCACGGCCGCCACCTGCTCGCCCATGTCGCCTCCGGGGGCGCCGACGACGGCCACCTCGCGCACCGCGGGATGGGACGCGAGCAGGCCCTCGAGCTCGGCAGCGGAGATGTTCATCCCGCCCCGGATGATGATGTCCTTGGCCCGGTCCACGAAGCGGTAGTAGCGCCGTCCCTCCTCGTCGACCACCAGAGCGAAGAGATCGCCCGTCCGGAAGTAGCCCGCTTCGTCGAACTCCTCGCCGTCGGAGTCGAGATAGCCGTCGAAGACGGTCGGACCCGACAAGCGGAGCTCACCGACGCCGCCGGGCTCGTCCACCTCGCGCCCCGACCCGGGATCGACGAGCCGCGTGCGGTTCAGCGAGTCGATCGGGGTGGGCCATGACCCGTCGTCGCGGCCTATCGCCGGGAAATCCCGGGCACGACGCCGCGGATCGGCGACGAGCCGGCGCGAGGAGAGCAGGGCGGCCCCCTCGTTCGACCCGTAGATGTTCACCACCTCGATGCCGTGGGTCTCCTCCCATCCCGCCACCATGTCCGGGTCGAGGGGTGCCGACCCCGATCCGATCACCCGCAGGGAGGCCAGGTCCACCCGCTCGAGCAGCGCCGGTGCCCGCAGGAGCTGGCTCAACAGCACAGGCGGGGCAACGGTGTAGGTGACCCGCTCGCTCTCTATCTGTCCGAGGAAGGTCGCCAGATCGAAGGGCTGGTGCAACACGAGGCGGTAGCCCGTCAGCAGCCAGGGAACGAGCATGCCGCCGATCCCCGCCATGTTGACCAGAGGGAAGGGGCACAGGACCACGTCATCGGCCCCGAGGCCGACGCCGGCCACGTTGAAGTAGCCGGCCGCCGTCCACATCCGGTGGGTCCGCGGGACGCCCTTGGGGGTGCCCGTGGTCCCCGAGGTCCAGCAGATGGTCGCCGGATCGTCGGGGGACGGGTCGTCCACCTCGCCCGTCGCCGATGGCGCGTCGGTCACCTCGACGGGGATGTCGAGGGCGTCGGTCCCCGGCCCGGCGCCGTCGAGTGTCAGCACGCGCCCCCCTTCGGCGTCGGCGACCGCCGCGATCGTCTCGAGGTGTTCGGGCCGGTCGGGGCGCTCGGCGGTCACGAAGGTGGTCAGACCCGCGGTCCGCCAGCCCGTCTCGATCTCGTGACGGCGGTGCTGGACGGGGAAGGGAACAGCGACCGCCCCCCTCGCCCACACGGCGAGCTCGATGACGACGAGTTCGGACACGTTGGGGAGCTGGACACCCACCCGGTCTCCGGCACCGACACCCGCCCCAGCCAGAGCGGCCGCCGTCCGGTCGACCAGAGCGACGAGCTCGGCCCAGTTCAGATCCCGGACGGGACCGGCGCACCAGTCACCGCGGTTGGGGGCGTCAGCCAGGGCCCCGGCGTCGGGACGCTCGGCGGCCCGACGGCGCAGCAGGGTCACGAGACTCGACGTCCGCCACTCGGGAGCATCCCGGCCCGGTACCGGCAGGCCGTCGGCACTCTCGTCGCTCACGCGAACCGGTGTAGCCGAGGCGCGGGCGGGGTGTCGAACCCGTCGGCGTCAGACCTCGAAGGCGGGGAGACCGTCGATCGACACCGCGTTCTTCTCGGCCTGGTAGGCCCGCACCTCGTCGGGGCCCTTGCCATCCCAGAAGCGGTCCATGTGGGACCGCTCGCCGACGTGCTCCATGAGAGGAACCCCGTACCCGCACGAGGTCGACACGCGCGCGACGGCGACGTCGACGATCGAGCGCACCGCGGGCAGGGTGCCGAAGCGGGGACGAAGCCGTTCGAAGTCGTCCTCACCCGGGCGCAGGATCCGGCCCCGGCCGTGGAGGCGCACGATGCGGGGAGGGCCCGAGAAGGCACACGCCATGATCGTGATACGACCGTTCTCGCGCAGGTGAGCGGCCGTCTCGGCCCCGCTGCCGGTGGCGTCGAGGTAGGCAACCCGGTGCGGATCGAGAACCCGCAGGGGTTCGCCCCCCTTGGGCGAGACGTTGACGTGACCGTCGGCAGCCAAGGGCGCGGTGGCGACGAAGAACACGGGTACCGAGGCGAGGAACTGGGCCAGCTCGTCGGTGATGGTCTCGAGGACACGTCCCATCAGGGTCCTCCCGGTGTGGTCGCCGGTCCGGCGACGGTGCTCGTCATGACAGCAGGATCTGCCGGCGCGGCGTCCCGCACCCGCTCCAGGGACTCGCGGGCGTGGTGGCTGGAGCGGTTCAGGGGTGCGGCCTCGACGTGGGCGATACCGAGAGCCCGCCCCTGGCGGGCCCAGTCCTCGAAGGCCTCCGGGGCCCACCAGGTGGCGACCGGCACGTGGTGGGAGGTGGGCCGCAGGTACTGGCCGATGGTCACGATGCGCACACCGACGGCCGCCAGGTCCGCCAGGGTGGCCGTGACCTCGGCGGCCGTCTCACCCAGACCGACGATGAGGGAGGACTTGGTGACGAGGCCGGCGTCGGCCGCCCGGGCGAGGACGCCGAGACTGCGGGCGTAGGACGCCGACGGCCGGACCGCCCTCTGGAGCCGGGGAACGGTCTCGACGTTGTGGGCGAAGACGTCGGGGCGGGCGCCGGTGA
>RFFY01000079.1 GCA_003697065.1 Actinomyces sp.
ACGTACTGGAGGTGCGCCGGGGCGACGGCAAGAAGAAGAAGAAGAAGAAGAAGAAGAAGGACGACGACGGCGACGACGACGGCGACGACGGCGGCGACGACGGCGGCGACGACGACGGCGACGACGACGACGAAAACGAGGACGGCGACCGCCCCCGCCCGACCCTGACCGTCCGGGTGCAGGGCGTCGTACCCGAAGCCTCGCTCTCCCCGGTCGTCGGCCAGCGGGTCGCCTTCCTCCAGCTCTTCGAGGGGCGCTTCGAACGGAGCAAGGGCAAGGACGAGGACGGCCGGACGCCGGCGGGCCTCAGGGCCTGCAAGCCAGGGAAGCACGGTCGGGCCGTGGAGGTGTCCCTCGCCGAGACCCGGGGACTCTTCGACCTGAGGGCGGTCCCGGGCGGGACCCGGTCCAAGGTGCGCGTGCACTGGAACGGCGAGCGCGCGGTCGAGAACGCGCGGGCGGAGACCACGGTCCCCGTGGAGGTCCTGCCCCGGAACCTTCTCTGCGTGCGCGTCAAGGGCAAGGAGGACGCCGTCGCCCTCGTGAAGCTGGAAGGCTTCGTGGTGGACGCCAGTCCGCCGTCCCTCGACTGGCTCGCGCCGCCCGAGGGGGGTCTGGTGGAGGCGGCGACGGAGCTGCGCCTCGTCTTCTCGGACGCGCTCAGCGGGATCCGTGCGGGGTCCCTCGCGATCGAGCTCAACTCCACCGACGTGACGCAGGCGTTCGCGCGGTCCGAGGGGGGCGCGACCGCGCGGATCTCGGATCTCCCTCCGGCCCTCTTCCGCGCCGACAACACGCTGCGGGCCACCGTTCTCGACGCCGCCTGCAACGGCGCAGAGGCCGTCCTGCGCTTCCGCGGTCCGGACGTGACTCCACCCGTCCTCGAGCGGCCCGCGGACCTGGTGGTGGAGCAGGAGGGGCCGGGCGGGACGAGCGTGCGCTACGAGCCCCCGACGGCCACCGACGACGTGGACCCGGCCCCCACGGTCGTCTGCTCGCCTGCGCCCGGCAGCCTCTTCCCGCCCGGGGAGACCACCGTGACCTGCACCGCCACCGACCGAGCAGGCAACCGCTCGCAGGTCGCCTTCACGGTCCGCGTACGGGACACGATCGCGCCGACGGTCACCCTCACGCCCGCCGACACCGCGGTCGTTGTCGCTCGGCCCGGCGTGCCGACCACCATTCCGCTCGCCGCGAGCTACGTGGACGCTGCCAGCGGCGTCGACCCTGCGAGCTTCCGGGCGCGGCTCGACAACAACGACGTCTCCTCGTCCTTCACGGTCGGTCCTGCCGGCGCCACGGCCACCTCGCCGGAGCTCTCGGTGGGTGCGCACACCTTCGCGGTGACGATCGCCGACGCCGCGGGCAACGCGGTCACGGCTTCGGTGGGCTTCCTGGTCGATCCACCGCCTGACGAGACCCCGCCGACCGTGGGCTTCGACGCTCCCTCGGCGGGGAGCTGTGTGGGTCCGGGGAGCGAGGTGCGCGTCACCTTCCGCGACGCCGAGTCGGGAATCGGGCCCGGCACCTTCGCCGTGAAGAGGGGGAGCACCGACCTGACCTCGTCCTTCTCGATCCAGGCGAACACCGCCGTCGCCACGCTGGGAGGCCTGGGGCTGAGCGACGGCCAGGTGACCCTCAGCGCGAGCGTCCAGGACCAGGCCGGCAACCAGGGGAGCGGCTCGGTCGCGTTCGAATACGATTCGACGCCGCCCAGCCTGGGCCTAGAGCCCGCCGACGGCAGCACGGTGCTGCGGGGGACCGAGGTCACGCTGGTGGCGAGCTACGCCGACACGGGCTGCGGTGTCGACCTCGCCAGCCTGAGCGCCACCTTGGACGGGAACCCCCAGCCCCTTCGGCTCGGCGCCGGCAGCGCCAACGCCACCCTGGGCGGCTTGGAGGCGGGAGCCCACACCTTCTCGGTGACCCTGTCCGACCTCGGCGGCAACGAGGTCACCAAGAGCACGACCTTCCTCGTGGTGAGCGAGGCGGGCGGCTTCGAGTTGACGATCTCGCCCGGAGACCCCACCGCGCTCGAAGCGACCGGCGCCAACGATCTGACGATCCGCGCGATCGAGCCCGGGGGCGCGACGGCCACGGGCTTTGCGGGGTTCGTCCAGCTCACCACGTCCGACGGGCTCTTGCCGCTCGACGGGCTGATCGTGGACTTCCCACCCGCCGCCCAGGGGGTGGTCACCCTGCGGGGGCAGGCGGTCTTCCAGACCCTGGGGACGGTCGTCGTCACGGCGCGTTCGCTCGAGCCGTCGCTCGACGTCTCGGGCACGCTCGCGGTCAACGTGGTCCTCCCCGCGCCGATCGTCTTCCCGGAGCCCCCCGCGCAGATCGGCGAGGACGGCGCCCTCACGGTCACGGGCCTGAGCTTCCAGAACCAGGTGGTCGAGCTGTTGGTCGACGGCGCTCCGGTCGCCCAGACCACCGCCGGGCCTTCGGGGCAGGTCGCCTTCGGCGTGCAGCTCGCGGCGGGCGAGCACCAGCTCGCCCTGCGCTCGGGAGGGAAGACGAGCGCTGCGGTCACGGTCCGCGTGCCCGCGGCCACGACCACCGGGCTGGTCGCGAGCCCCTCGCCCCTCCGCCTCGCGGTGGGCGAGACCCGCCGGCTCACCGTCGCCCGCTCGCTCTCGACCGGCCCGAGCGAGGAGGTCACCGACCGAGCAACCTATGAGACCTCCGGCCCCGCCGTCGCGACCGTCTCCGCGGCGGGGGTCGTACAGGGCAAGTCGCCGGGCAACGCGACGGTGTCCGCAAGCTTCGACGGCTTCGTGGCCGAGGTCGGGGTCCGCGTGACCGCACCGATCCTCGCCAGCACTTCGCCGATCCAGGGCGAGGTCGGTGTGGCGGTCACGCGCGAGACGATCCTGCGGTTCAGCGCGCCGCTCGACCCCACGACCGTCACCGACCGGGCGATCTTCGCCGGTTTCG
>RFFY01000555.1 GCA_003697065.1 Actinomyces sp.
CTACGGACCCGCTGCGAGATCAAGAACATCAACTCGGTCCGCTCCCTGGGCCGGGCCATCGACTACGAGGCCCGTCGCCACGTCGAGCTCTACGAGGCGGGTGAGCGGCCCGTGCAGGAGACCCGCCACTGGCACGAGGACGAGGGCCGGACCACCTCGGGGCGGTCCAAGGAGGAGGCCGAGGACTACCGCTACTTCCCCGAGCCCGATCTCGTTCCCCTGGTGCCGTCCGCCGCCGAGGTCGCCGCCATCGACGCCTCTCTCCCGGCCCTGCCCGCTCGGCGTCGCGCCGTCCTGGCCGAGGCCGCCGGCGTCGCCCCCGCCGACGTGGCCGTCCTCGTCGACCGGGGTCAGGACACCTTCGCCCTGGCCGCCATCGCCGAGGGCGCGGACCCGGCCCGGGTGCTCGTGCGCATCGAGAACGATCTCGCCGTCGACGACTGGTCGCGGGTGTCTCCCGCCGCCTTCGCCGCTCTGGTGTCGATGGAGACGTCCGGGGAGCTGACCGCCTCCCAGGCCCGCACGGTCCTCGCCGAGATGGTCGCCGGCGGTGGCGATCCCGCCGCCATCGCCGCCCGGCTGGGCTTCGAGGCCATGGACACCGGTGAGCTCGAGGCCGTGGTCGAGGCCGTCATCGCCACCCATCCCGACGAGTGGGCCCGCTTCGTCGGCGGCGACGACAAGGACCGCAAGAAGATGGCGGGCTTCTTCACGGGCCAGGTGATGAAGGCGACCAGGGGCCAGGCCGACGGACGCCTGGTGGCGGAGATACTCGGGCGGCGCGCCGGCGGATGAGCAGGGGCGGGTCCCCGCTGCCGGGCCCCGGGCGCCACCTGCCGGGGCTCGACGGGTTGCGGGGGATCGCCGTGGCCGCCGTCGTCGCCTACCACCTCCGTCCCGACCTGGTCCCGGGCGGGTGGTTGGGGGTCAGCATCTTCTTCACCCTGTCGGGGTTCCTGGTCGTGGGGCTCCTCGACGACGAGAGGCGGCGCCTCGGCCGGGTCGACCTGGGTCGCTTCTGGGAACGACGGGCCCGCCGTCTCCTGCCCGCCGTGCTGGTCACCATCGCCGCCACGGTTCTCGCCACCGCCGCCCTCGCGCCCGACGCCCTCGACCGGGTGGTGGGTGACGCCGTGGCGGGTGTGGCCTATGTGGCGAACTGGCGTCTGGCCGCCGATCCCGGGGGCTACGGGGCCCTGTTCGACGGTGGGGTCCGGCCCCTCGACCACCTGTGGTCC
>RFFY01000556.1 GCA_003697065.1 Actinomyces sp.
CCCCAGCCCGATCTCGATCACGCCCGCCGCTCCCCCGGTCGGTCCGACGATGCGTCCCCCTGGCGTCTGCCCCTCGACGGCACCTGGCGCTTCTGCCTGGTCGACTCCCCCCTGTCGGCACCGACGGGCTGGACCGATCCCGCCCACGACGACGGCTTCCGCGCCGGCGACGGCTCGCGCAACGACGGCCTCCCCGACGGCGGCGACGACGACGGCGCCCGCGCCCGCCCGGGATCGCCGCCCTGGCGCCCCATCACCGTGCCGGGCTGCTGGACCCGCCAGGACGCCGTCGTGCACCGACCCGACGGCGGGCGCTGGGTCCCCCTCGGACCCGACCTACCCCTCTACACCAACATCGTCATGCCCTGGCGGGGCGATCCGCCGGCGGTTCCCGACCACAACCCCACGGGCCTGTACCGGCGCCGCTTCCGTCTACCCCGTGGCGGTCGGGGCCGCCCCGCCTGGCGGGGTACCCGGGCCCGTCCCCGCCGCACGATCCTGCACGTCGGGGGCGCCGAGTCCCTCCTCGCCGTGTGGTGCAACGGGACCTTCGTCGGGACCTCGACCGACTCCCGCCTCGGCGCCGAGTTCGACCTCACCGATCACCTGGTGGCGGGCGACAACCTGTTGGCCCTCATGGTGGTGCGCTGGAGCGCCGGCACCTGGATCGAGGACCAGGACCACTGGTTCCACGCCGGGCTGCACCGGCGCGTGTACCTGGAGTCGCGTGGTGATCCGGGGCTGGCCGACCTCGCCGTGGACGCCGACCTCGATCCCGCCTCGGGGCGGGGCCGCCTGGCCGTGACGGCCCACGTGCCGGGGGCGACGACGGGATGGCGGATCCGGGTCCACCTCGAGACGGAACGGGGCCGGGCCCTGATCGCCCCGACCGAGGCGCCCGTGGCCACCTTCCCCGCCGGCGACCCCCTCACCGAACTCGCCGGCGCCTACCGGCATCCGGGCCCCGACGCCCGGGTGGAGATCGAAGTCGGACCGGTCGAGGCCTGGACGGCCGAACGGCCCCGCCTGTACCGGGCCCTCGTCGAACTCGTCGACCCGGCCGGCG
>RFFY01000557.1 GCA_003697065.1 Actinomyces sp.
CGGCGTCGACCCGGTCGGCCGCCGCCGCCGTCAGCCCGCTCACCCCCACCACCGCCGGTACCCCGAGGGAGCGGGCGATGATCGCCACGTGGCTCGTGGGCCCGCCGGTCTCGGTGGCGAAGCCCAGCACGACAGCGGGATCGAGCTGGGAGGTCTCGGCGGCGGTGATCGTCGTCGCCACCAGGATCGTCGGTTCGGTGACGGCGGACAGATCGGGCTCCGCCACCCCCGCCAGATGGCGGCGGACCCGATCGGCGACCTCGCGGACGTCGTCGGCCCGGGCGGCGATGTAGGGGTCGTCGACGGTGGCGAGCATGGTGGCGCTCTCGTCGGCGGCCTCGTCGAGAGCGCGGTCGAGGGTCCGGCCCGCGTCGAGACGCCCGGTGACGGCGTCGCGCAGGAGGGGGTCGTCGGCCATCAGGGCCTGGGCGTCGAGGACCTCGGCCGCCTCCTGACGATCCGCCTGCCGTGCGGCCTCGGCCAGGGAGCGCAGCGAGGCCGCGACCTCGTCGAGGGCTGCGGTGAAGGCGGCGCCGGGGTCCGGCGGTTCGGGCACGGCGGGCCGCACCGCGCCGAGGACGAGGAGTCGTCCGACGGCCACGCCCGAGGAGGCACCGACCCCGCGCAGGGCCGTTTGGGTCGAGTCCGCAGCGGGTCGGGACGCTGTCGCCTCAGGCATCGGTTCGCGCCTCCTGGAGAGCCCGGTACAAGGTGGCGCCGGCGACCATCGTGATGGACGTCGAGACCAACAAGAGGACGACCGTGACGCCGATGGTGACCGGGGAGATGCCGTAGCCGAGAGGGAGCGCCGCCACGATCTCGAAGATGGCGAAGAGCAGCCCGATCGCCACGATGGCGACGCGGCGCTTGTGACCGAGGCGGACGCTCTCGCCGAGCGCCTTGAGACCCCCGTCGGCGGCCCCGTCGGCGATGACGTAGCCGTAGAAGGCGTAGAACGCCAGCACGACCAGAGACGGGATGCCGAGCAGATAGCGCAGGCCGAGCAGGAACCCGGACCAGAACCAAAAGGACGCCACGAGCTGGTCGAGGAAGCGCCGGGGTCGGGCGAAGGCGGCGCCCAGGGGGACCGGGCGCTCGTCGACGGTGGCCAGGGCCTGGACGTACCAGGGGTGGGCGAGGGTCCCGCCCATGATGAGCCCACAGAGGTCGAGGACGACGGACAGCAGCCAGCGACCGTCGTCGCCGGCCAGCTGGGCGGGCACCCGGAACACGGCGTAGGTGGCGAAGGTCAGCGCTCCGGCGGCGAGCAGGGGCCACGGGCGCCGGGCGAAACCCCGGAAGCCGGACACGAAGAGGGCGCCCGGGGAGACCGGGAAGGCGGTGGTGGCTCGTTGCGAACTCATGTGGCGACTCCGCTGCCGGATCGTGGAGGGACGCCGTCGGCGACGTGGACAGCGGCGCGGTCGGCGTCGGTGACGGGACGGCCGACGGTGCCCGGGCTGGTGACGGCGGCGCGGGCCCACGCCAGAGCCTCGGCCAGGGCCGCCGGCCCGCGACCACCGCCGGCGAGGAACCCGGCGAGGAGGGCGTCGCCGGCGCCGACGGTGTTGGCCACCCCGTCGACGCTCACCCGGCCGTGGACCGCACCGTCGGCGTCGACGAGGACGGCCCCCTCCGCCCCCAGGCTCACGAGAACGGCGCGCGGACCGCCGTCGAGCAGACCCCGGGCGGCGTCGACGACGTCGTCCAGGGTGGTGAGGGGTTCGCCGACGAGCGACTCGAGCTCTTCCCGGTTGGGTTTGATCAGGGCGCACGAAGCGGTGGTCGCGGCACCCAGGGCGGCTCCGCTGGAGTCGACGACCAGACGACCGGCGGGGTCGGGCAGAGCGCCCGCCAGCCGGTCGATCACGGCGCCGTCGACACCGGGCGGAAGACTCCCGGCGACCACCACGTACCGGGCTCCTTCGTCGGCTCCGCGCACGGCGGCCACCAAGGCGTCGACCTCGTCGGCCGCGAGGGTCGGGCCCGCCTCGTTGATCTTCGTGGTCGTGCCGTCCGCCTCGACGACGGTCAGGTTCGTGCGGACACGGCCGGTGATGGGCACCGCCACGGCCTCCGCACCAGCGCGCGTCAGGTGCTGTTCGAAGGGCTCCCGGTCACCGGCGCCGGCGGGAAAGACCGCCCGGGCCCGCCCCCCGTTGACGACGGTCGCCAGCGCCACGTTGATCCCCTTCCCCGCGGGCTCGACGAGGGTGGACGTCGTCCGCAGGACCGCCCCCCGTGTGAGGTGGTCGATCCGCACCGTGCGGTCGAAGCCGGGGTTGGGTGTGACGGTCAGGATCATGACGCCACGGTGACGCCGTGGTTCTCGATGAGGACGCGTTCGGCCTCGCGGGTCCACTCCCCGCGGGGCCCGAGGGCGGCCGCGACGTCGGGAAGGGCGTCGGGCAGCTCGTCGAGACCGAGCAGGGGTACGCCCGTGACCTGGGGGAAGATGACGATCTTGCCGGCGAAGCGTCCCTCGAGCATCGCCTGCACACCGTCACGTCCGGCCTCGATACCGCCGATCGCCGCCACGTTGAGGGCGGGCGACAGGCGGCCCTCACGGGCCTTGTCGAGGACGAGGGCCTGGTCGGCGATGGCCGACCCGGACGTCCCGGTGTACTGGGCGTTGTCGAGATAGACGCGGCTCAGATCGAGGGGTCCCGTCGTTCCCTTCGCCACGCCGGCGAACAGCACCAGCATCCCGTCGGGGGCCAGGAGGGTGGCGGCGTCGGCCATCACCTCGCCGACCGGGACGCTCACGATCACGTCGTCGGCACCCCGGCCCCCGGTGAGCTCGGCGACCCGCTCGGCCACGTCGCCGTCGGTGCCGGGATCGTGGGGCACCAGGCGCCGCCCCCGCTCCTCGGCCAGGGGGGCGAGGCGGTCGAGCAGGGCCCGCATGCGTGTCGCGTCGGGATCGACGGCGAGCAGCACCGCGGGACCGTCGTCTTTTTCGAGGGCCCGCTGGATGTGCATCTGGCCCATGGGGCCGGCGGCACCGACGAAGACCGCCGTCCCGCCCGGTCGGAGTTCGCTGCGGTTGCGCTCGGGACCGTAGGCGGGTGCGAGGGCGGGGCCGCGGGTGCCGTAGTAGGCGGTGTAGTCGTAGTGGATCCGGCCGAAGTCGATCTCGGGGAGGCCGTCGAGAGGCCGGGTACCGACCATGGCCAGGGTGCCCCGGAAGGCGATCGCGCGCGCCGCTTCGGTGAGGGCGGTCGCCGATCGCGGATCGAGCACGACGATGTCGTCGAAACCCTCTCCCCCGGTGGTGTCCTCGACGATGGCGGCGTAGCCGGACGGATCGACCGGTCCGGTGACCACGATGCGGGCCTCGGGAGACAAGGCGGCGGCGAGACGGGCGTAGACGCTCTCGCTGAGGCCCGTCACGACGACACTGGCCGCTCCCCGCAGGACCTCACCGAAGTCGTAGGGGGTGTCGTCGTCGGGATGACCGAGCACCCACAGGCTCCCGCCCTCGCGGGGCCACAGACGCCGGCGCTGGGTGTAGGCGGCCTCGACACAGGCCCAGGGTTCGGACAAGGCGGCGTCGGCGTAGCCGAGGCTGTCGTCCACGGGGATGACATAGGAACCGTCGTCGCCGGCGAGGACCTCGGGACCGATGAGGTGGTACTGGATGAGCCCGCCGGGGATGGTGTAGCCGTAGGCGGTGCTGCGCCCGTCGACGTGGATGTCGGGCTGGATGGCGAGCCGGTCGCCGGGCCGGTAGCGGTCGGCCAGGTTCTCGCCGACCGCCACGACGGTGACGGCGGCCTCGTGGCCGAGGCGTGTGGGCTCGACCCTCAGGTCGCGCCCGTAGAGCTTCGGGTGGTCCCCCCCGAGGCGGATCAACTTGACGTCGGAGAAGCACAGCCCGACGGCGTCCACGCGCACCAGGAGCTGGTCCGGTCCCGGTTCGGGGACCTCGATGGGCTCGGGGCGGCCGTCGCGACCGATGTTCTCGACGCCGGTGCCGTAGGTGTTCCATCCCAGATTGGGGTCCGGCAGTGGCGTGCGGGCGCTGCGGTAGCGCTCGAAGGCCGTGGTGTCGGTGTCCGGCATGCTTCCCCCTGTCCGACCGATGTCACACGTCGGAGCCCATGGTCGGGGCACGGGATGGGACGGGCAACTGACAGATTGACGCAGACGGATCCGACAATGTTCGCGCGTCAGCGTCGATTGTCGTAGAGCCCGGTTCCCCGGTCACCGGCTACGCACGACACCTCGGCCGGTCGTCGGGGGCGACGGCGGTCGACCGCGTCACACCGCCGTGGAAGGATCACCCCATGACGAGCTGGAGCGAGAACAAGAAGAGAGTCGACGTCGGCGGTCTCGAGATGGCCTACGTCGAGCGGGGCGAGGGCGACCCGATCGTCTTCCTCCACGGGAATCCCACCTCGTCGTACCTGTGGCGCAACGTGATCGGTCACCTCGAGGACCGGGGTCGCTGCCTGGCGCCC
>RFFY01000558.1 GCA_003697065.1 Actinomyces sp.
CGGCCCCGCCCGCCCCCGCCCGGCGGTGACGCCCCCACCCCCGGGGCGGGTGCGGGTACGGATGACGTTCGCCTACCACGGGGCGCCCTTCCACGGCTTCGCCGCCAACCCCGGCGTCGTCACGGTGGAGGGGACCCTCGTGGGGGCCCTCACCCGGGTTCTCGGCCACGAGATCGACCTCTCGTGTGCCGGCCGGACCGACAAGGGTGTCCACGCCCGGGGCCAGGTCGTCTCCTTCGACGCCGACGCCTCCCGTCTGGACCCTCCCCGCCTGGCTCAAGCGCTCAACCGGATGCTCGCACCCGACATCGCCGTCCGGTCGGTGGCGCCCGCGGCCCCCGACTTCGACGCCCGCCACTCGTGTGTCGCCCGCTCCTACCGGTACCGGGTCCTCAACACGCCCGTGCACGACCCCCTGCTCGCCGACGTCGTCTGGCACGTGGCGCGGCCCCTCGATCTGGCGGCCATGCGCCTGGCGTGCGATCCGATCATCGGCGAGCACGACTTCTCGACCTTCTGCCGCCGCCGCCGTGACCGCCGCGACGAGAGCCTGACCCGGCAGGTGCTCGCCGCCGACTGGCGTCGGGAGGGGGGCGTGCTCCGTTTCGACGTGACGGCCACCGCCTTCTGCCACCAGATGGTGCGTGCCCTGGTGGGCCACATGGTGGCCGTGGGCGCCGGGCGCCGCCGGGCCGGCGAGATGCGCGCCGCCCTGGAGGCCCGGGACCGCCACGCCGTGGCGTCGCCCGCTCCGCCCCAGGGCCTGGTGCTGTGGTCCGCCCACTACCCGCCCGACCCGGCGGTGTGAGCGCCGCGACACCTCGGGCGCGACGTTTGGTGTTCGCCCGCCGCGCCTCTATCGTGGTGCAGCGTTCTGGCGCCCCGCGCCCCCGGCGTCATCCGGGGGCGAGGTGGGGATCAAGCCGGTCCGAGCTCGCCTCGACATCGTGATCTGGAGCGTTCCGTGTCCACCTACAGCCCCAAGGCCGCCGAGATCGAGCGGGCCTGGTACGTGATCGACGCCGAGGGTCTCGTGCTCGGCCGTCTCGCCACCGAGGTCGCCCGTCTCCTGCGCGGCAAGCACAAGCCGACCTTCACCCCCCACCTCGACACCGGCGACCACGTCGTCATCGTCAACGCCGACAAGGTCGTCCTCACCGCCGGCAAGGCCGAGCGCAAGCTCGTGCACCGCCACTCGGGCTACCCGGGCGGGCTGCGCACCGAGACCTACGCCGACAAGATGGCGCGCCGCCCCGAGCAGGCCCTGCGCGACACCATCCGGGGGATGCTGCCCAAGACCCGCCTGGGTCGGGCCCAGATCCGCAAGCTGAAGATCTACGCCGGGCCGACTCATCCCCACGAGGCCCAAAAGCCCCAGCCCTACGAGATCGAGCACGCGCGGGCTCGCGCCTGACGCCGCCGGAGACGACACCATGACGACCCTCCTCGCCCAGACCACCGGCCGCCGCAAGCGCTCCGTCGCCCGGGTACGGGTACGTCCCGGCACCGGACGCATCACCGTCAACGGGCGCGACATCGACGCCTACTTCCCCTCGCGCATCCAGATCATGGAGGCTGTCGAGCCTCTCGTGGTCACCGACACCCGCGAGGCCTACGACGTCGACGCCACCATCCACGGTGGCGGGACGAGCGGACAGGCCGGCGCCCTGCGTCTCGGTCTGGCCCGGGCCCTGGTCGAGATCGATCCCGGTCACCGCGAGTCCCTCAAGCGGGGCGGGTTCCTGACCCGTGACGCCCGCAAGAAGGAGTCGAAGAAGTACGGCCTCAAGAAGGCCCGCAAGGCTCCCCAGTACTCCAAGCGCTGAGCCGGCCGGGGTCCCGATCCCCGTGACACCGCGCTTCGGCACCGACGGCCTGAGGGGCCGGGCCGGCTCCGAGCTGACCACGGCGCTGGCCGCGGCGGTGGGCCGGGCGGGCGCCGCCGTCCTCGCTCCCGCCGGGTCGCCGGTGGCCATCGGCCG
>RFFY01000559.1 GCA_003697065.1 Actinomyces sp.
CCTGTACGACCAGCATTCGCCCTCGGCGTCGGGAGCCCGGGGCCTGGCGACGGGTCGGGTCTTCACCCGCGACGGCCGCCTCGTGGCGTCGGTCGTGCAGGAGGGCCTGATCCGGCTGGTGGGAGACCGGGCCGGCGGTGACCGCACATGAGGCGGCGCGTGAGACGACCCCGGCGGCCGGTCCGCCGGACGTCCCGCCCGGTGCGCCCGGTGGTGGCGGGCCTGGCGCTGGCCGTGTTCGCAGCCGCCTGCGCCGCCGACACCCCCACCGCGTCCTCCTCCGCTGGCGGCGACGCCGCCACCCCCACGGTGCCCTCGGTGACGGAGCCCGCCGAGTCGATCCCGTCCGACACGGGCCCGTCCGAGACGACACCACCGACCAGCGGTGCGACCCCGACGACCGAGCCCGAGCCGGCGACCACGAGCGTCACGGCCGCCCCCACCGGCGACCTCGAGGCCGCCAGCGTCGCCCTCGTCGCTCTGGGTGAACTCTCCCAACCCGTGGCCCTCGTCGTCGCCCCCGACGGGCGCTGGTGGATCGCCGAGCGGACCGGACGCGTGGTCGCCGTCGACCCGGTGGCGCCCTCGGCCGTCTCGGGTGCAGAGACTCCGGCCGACGCCACCCTGGGCACCGGGGGCGACGGTCCCGAGGTGGTGCTCGACATCGGGGACCGCACCCGGGCCGAGGGCGAGCGGGGCCTCCTGGGCATCGCCCGCGACGACACCTGGCTCTACGTCGACCACACCGACCTGAATGGCGACACCCGGGTGGCCGCCTACCGGATCACCGGCGACGGGGTCGATCCCGACTCCCGGGTCGAGTTGCTCCACCAGCCCCAGCCCTTCGCCAACCACAACGGGGGCCAGGTGGTCATCGGCCCCGACGGCGACCTCTACGTCGGGCTGGGCGATGGAGGCTCCGGAGGCGATCCCCTGGGGTCGGGACAGGACCCCACCACCCGCCTGGGCTCGATCCTGCGGATCACCCCCACGCCCGACGACCCCGTCCGCCCCTGGCGTGTTCCGCCCACCAACCCCTGGGCGAGCGGGATCGGACCCGACGGCAGCGAGGGGCTGCCCGAGATCCACCTCATCGGGGTGCGCAACCCGTGGCGCTTCTCGTTCGACCGGGCCACGGGCGACCTGTGGGTGGCCGACGTGGGCCAGAACCGGTGGGAGGAGGTCACCCTCCTGCTCGCGGCCAACGCCGTCGACGGCAGCGCCGGCAGCGCCACCAATCTCGGCTGGAACATCCGTGAGGGCCTGCATCCCTTCACCGACCGTCCCCAGTCCGATCCTCCCGCCGACGACCCGCCCCTGGGCAGCCTGACCGATCCGGTGTGGGAGTACGGCCACGATCGGGGCTGCTCGGTCACGGGGGGTTACGTCTACCGCGGATCCGCCATTCCCGACCTCGTCGGTGCCTACGTCTTCGGCGACTTCTGCACGGCACGCCTGTGGGCGGTGAGCACCGCCGGCGGGGTCGTCACCTTCCGTGATCTCGACGTCGACGTTCCCGGCGGGCGTCTCGCCGGCTTCGGCGAGACCGCCGACGGCGAGCTCGTCGTGTTCTCCCTCGCCGGCCCGGTGTCGCTCCTCGTCGACGCCGGCTGACGGGCGCGGTCCCTGTACGGGCGCCCGGGCCCGCTGCCGCCGCCCAGCGTCACGCCTTCGTGTTCGGCAGGTGGTGGTGCGGTCCGACGAAGCCCACGTGCACCTTGCCCGTCGGGCCCTTGGTGTCGTCGTAGAAGTAGATCCGGGGCGCCAGATCACCGCCGCCCTCGGCGATCTTGAGATGGGCCTCCATGAGGATCTGCCCCGACGGGTCGACGCGCCGATCGACCGGCAGCTCCCGGCAGCGCCGCAGGCGCTCCTTGCTCATCACCGTCTCGGACTCGCGCATCGCCAGCTTCTTGGTCGTGGCCGGCCAGGTGTCGACGGCGCCGCCGTGCTCGCACCACTCCCAGAACCCCCCGGCGAAGCCAGCGGCGTCGCGGGCGTAGGCGTCCAGGGCCCGCAGCCCCCGCCAGATGCCGTTCGCCCACTGGCGGGATTCGAGGGCGGCGTCGAGCGTGTCCAGGTCCCGGCACGCCTCCTCGGGGACCACGACGTGTCCGAGGTGCCGGCGGGCCAGTTCCACGGCCTCGCTCACCGACTCCACCATGACCGGCAGCTCCCAGCCCGGCGGGAGGTCGTCGCCGCCACCGTCCAGACGCCCCAGCAGGTCGCGGACCTTGTGGCGTTCCCGGGCCAGCTCCAGCTCGAGTTCCTCCTGGTCGGCCATGACGTCGACGTAGCGGTCGTCGGCTTCCTGGAGCTGGCGTTGGAGCTCGTCGATGCGCTGGTTCTTCTCGTCGATCTCGATCTGGGCCAACTCGAGCAGATCGGCGTCGGTGTCGGCGCGCACCCGGCGCAGCAGGGGGCGGATCGTCGCGTACACACCGGGTGCCCGGCGGGCGGGGATGAAGCGGGCGAGGAGGCGGGCGAAACGCTCCCCGGCTTCACGGGGGCGACGCCGCACCACCTCGGCGGTGAGGTAACGGTGTCGCCACGGGGCACGGTCGCCCGGCAGGTAGAGGCGGGCCGCTCCC
>RFFY01000080.1 GCA_003697065.1 Actinomyces sp.
CCGGTCGATGTGCACCGCGTCGGCGCCGCGGTCACACTGAGGGCCGGCCCACCGCCGGCGAGGGAGGGATCGGTGTACATCGGACTCACCGACGAACAGAAGGCCCTGCGCGACGAGCTGCGCGCCTACTACGAGCGCCTGCTCACCCCCGAGATCCGCGAGAAGCTCGCCGCCGAACGGGGGACCGGTCCCGTGCACCGCGAGGTCGTCGGCCAGATGGGGCGCGACGGGTGGCTGGCGGTGGGGTGGCCCACCGAATACGGGGGGCGGGGCATGTCGGCGGTCGAGCAGTTCATCGTCTTCGACGAGTCGGTCGCCTGCGGGGCCCCCATCCCCATGCTGACCATCAACACGGTCGGGCCGACCATCATGCAGTTCGGCACCGACGAGCAGAAGGCCTTCTTCCTCCCGCGCATCGCCCGGGGCGAGATCACCTTCTGCATCGGCTACAGCGAACCCGACGCCGGTACCGACCTGGCCTCGCTGACCACCCGGGCCGTGCGCGACGGCGACGAGTACGTCATCAACGGGCAGAAGACCTGGACCTCGCTCGCCGGGGACGCCGACTACATCTGGCTCGCCGCCCGCACCGACCTCGACGCCCCCAAGCACAAGGGCATCTCCTTGTTCTGCATCCCCATGGACACCCCGGGCCTGTCCATCGAACCCCTCGACCTGCTCTCGACCCACGACATCAACCACACCTTCTTCGACGACGTCCGGGTCCCGGCCTCGACCCTGGTGGGCGAGGAGAACGGGGGCTGGCGCCTCATCACCAGCCAGCTCAACCGCGAGCGCGTCACCATCTGCTCGTCGGGCATGGTCACCCGGGTGCTCGACGACACGGTGCGCTGGGCCCGCGAGACCCGCCTACCCGACGGGCGGCGCGTGATCGACCAGGCGTGGGTGCGGCGCAACCTGGCCGAGGTGAAGGCCAAGCTCGAGTTCCTGCGCCTGGCGAACTGGAAGGTGGCCTGGACCGTCGCCACCCGCCTCGAGGGCGACCGGCCCGCCGACATGGACACCCTGGCCGGCTTCATCGCCGACTCCTCGGCGGTCAAGGTGTTCGGCACCGAGTTCTACGTCGACGCCTACCGCAAGCTGATGCAGGTGTACGGACCCCACGCCGCCATCGTCGAGAGCGACCCGGCGTCGGTGTCACGCCTGGAGACCATGTACCGCTCCACGATCATCCTGACCTTCGGCGGGGGCACCAACGAGATGCAACGCGACCTGATCGCCCAGTTCGGACTCGGCTACCCGCGAGCCGACCGCTAGGCCGGGAGGACCCATGGACTTCGACCTCGACGAGGCCTCGGCCGCCATCGCCGACCTGACCGCCCGGGTGCTGGGCGACCGGGCCACCCACGAGCGCCTGCGGGAACTCGAGCGGGCCGGCGTGGGCCTCGACCGTGACACGTGGGCGGTGCTGGCCGAAGTGGGGGTGGCCGGGGCGCCGGTGCCCGAACACCTCGGGGGCGCCGGTCTGGGCTTTCTCGCCGTGGCCGCCGCCTGTGAGCAGGTCGGTCGCTTCGCCGCACCGGTCCCGGTGCTCACGACCCTGGCCGGCTTCGCCGTTCCCCTGGCCCGCCACGGCACCCCGGACCAGCAGGCGACGTGGCTGCCGCCGGTGGCGGCCGGCAGCCTCATCGGCACCTTCGCCCTCACCGAGAACCTGGCCGACCCGCGCCGGCCGGTGACGGTCGCCGCCCCCGTCGGCGACGGGTGGCGCCTCGAGGGCACCAAGACCCTGGTCCCCGACGGGCTCGACGCCGACGTGATGCTGGTGTCGGCCGCCACCGACGATGGGCCGGGCCTGTTCCTGGTGCCGGTCGACGCCCCCGGCGTCGGCCGGGAGCGGGTCGATGTCACCACCGGACGCCCCCAGGCCCGGGTGACCCTCGACGGGGTCCGGGTGGGTCCCGACGCCCGCCTGGGGGGTGACGACGCCCTCGACGACCTCGTCGACCATCTCCAGGTGGCGATCTGCGTCACCATGGCCGGCCACTGCCACAGCGCCATCCGCCTGGCCGCCGACTACACCAGCCAGCGCCACCAGTTCGACCGTCCCATCGCCACCTTCCAGGCCGTCACCCAACGCGCCGGCGACTCCTACATCGACACCGAGGCGGTCCGGCTCACGGCCTGGCAGGCGGCGTGGCGGCTCGATGCCGGCCTCCCCGCCGACGACGAGATCGCCATCGCCACCTGGTGGGCGGCCGAGGGCGGCAACCGGGTGGTGCACGCCGCCACCCACGTGCACGGCGGCGTCGGCGTCGACCGTGACTACCCCCTGCACCGCCACTTCCTGGCCAG
>RFFY01000560.1 GCA_003697065.1 Actinomyces sp.
CATGGTGGCGACGGTGAGATCGAGGTAGGGGGCGCTGACCGGCTCGGTGGTGAGCTCGACCGTCAGGCCCCCGGCCAACAGGGGGCCGGCCAACAGCAGGCCGGACACGAACTGGCTGGAGACGTCGGCGGGCAGGCGCACCCGGGAACCGGTCAGCGGTCCGCGGACCGACAGGGGGAGGCGACCCGGTTCCTCGAGGGCGGAGACGGTCGCGCCCAGATCGGTGAGGGCGTCGACGAGGGGGGCGAGGGGACGGGCCCGCAGCTGGGGATGGCCGTCGACCACGATCCCGGTGTTCGCGGTGGCGGCCACCGGCAGGACGAAGCGCCCGGTGGTGCCCGACATGCGGGCGTCGAGGCGGGTGCCGGGTCGGGGACGGGGCGGCCCACCCAGACCCTCGACGACCACGCGCCGGCGGGTGCGATCGGCCTCGAGGGTGGCGCCGAGGGCGGCGACGACCCCCATCATGGCCTCGGTGTCGTCGGCGAAGAGCACCCCCTCCAGGCGGGTGCGGCCCCGGGCCAGGGCGGCACACAGCAGAGCCCGGTTGGTCAGCGACTTCGAGCCGGGAACCTCGACCACGGCGTCGGGCGGCTGATCGAGGGGGGTGATCTCGAGGACCTCGCCACCGGTGGGCTCGTCGGCGGGATCGGGGGTCGGGCCGGGTGGAAGGGTCACGTCAGGGGACGGAGGGAGGGACGGTAACCGAGGGCGAGCAGGCCCCCGTGGAGGCGCTCCGCCAAAGCGGTGTCGACGAGGACGATCACGACACCGCGGGGGCCCTCGGCCGAGTGGGCGATCTCGAGGTCGTAGATGTTGACGTCGAGGTCGGCGGCGAGGGAGGCGATGGCCGCGAGTTCGCCCTTGCGGTCGCGCACCGGCACCCGGACCTCGGTCAGGGCGTCGGGCCGCAGGGCGGTGGTGGGGAGGTTGCGCCGGGCGCGGCGGGCGCTCTCGAGGCGGGCCAGGAGCGCCTCCCGGTCGCTGTCGGCCACCAGACCCCGGACCCGGTCGAGCTCCCCGGTGAGCTCGTCGAGGACGGCGACGATGGCGTCGCGGTTCTCGGCGCAGATGTCGGGCCAGATGGCGGGGTGACCGGCGGCGATGCGCGTCATGTCGCGGAAACCGCCGGCAGCGAGGCGCAGCAGGACCCGGTGTTCGGCCGCCCGCCGGTCGGCGAGCTGCATGAGGGTGGCCGCGACCAGGTGGGGAACGTGGCTCACCAGAGCCACCAGGGCGTCGTGGCGCTCCGGTGGGGTGACGACGGCCTGGGCGCCGACGGCGGACACGACCGACTGCACCCGGGCCAGGGCATCGTCGTCGGTCGTCTCGGTCGGGGTGAGGACCCAGGTGGCCCCGTCGAAGAGATCGGGATCGGCGCCGTCGACCCCCTCCTGCTCACTGCCGGCCATGGGGTGTCCGGGGACGAAGCGCGGGTCGGCGATGGCCCGCGCCACCGGTGCCTTCACCGACCCGGCGTCGGTGACGACGGCCGCGGGGGTGTCGAGGACGGCGCGGACGGTGTCGACCAGGTGGCCCACGGGTGTGGCCACCACCGCCAGGTCGACCGATCCGGCGTCGGCCGGGGTGGCGACGACGGTGTCGACGACCCCCCGCTCGCGGGCCCGTCGGGTGCGAGCCGGGTCGAGATCGACACCGATGACCTCCCAGCCGCAGCGGCGCAGAGCTCCGCCGATGGACCCACCGATGAGACCGACACCCACGACGAGAGCCCGGCCCGGGGCGAGGCCGTCGGCGCCCGCCGCGGACAGGCGCGGCGCATCGAGCGGAGCGTCGCCGCGTGGGGGCGGCGCGTTTCCCTGGTCGGGGCCGGGGCCGGGCGGTGCTGGAGTCACGTCGCCGGAGGCTACCGGCGCCCGGGCCCGGCGGCCGCCCGTTCGAGGGCCCGCACCTCGTCGGTGGTCAGGGGGCGCCAGTGGCCCGGTCGTAGGCGGCGGTCGGTGAGTGGCCCGATGCGGGTGCGGACCAGGCGGAGCACGGGGTGACCGACGGCTTCGCACATGCGTCGGACCTGGCGGTTGCGGCCCTCGTGGATCACGATGCGCAGCAGTCCCGGTTCGAGCTCGGTCACCCGCGCCGGCGCCGTCGGACCGTCGTCGAGCTCGACACCGTCACGCAGGCGGCGCAGGGCCGCCCGCGAGGGTCGTCCCCGGACCTGGGCCAGGTACTCCTTGTCGACCCCGTGGGAGGGGTGGGTCAGGCGGTGGGCCAGGTCCCCGTCGTTGGTGCAGATGATCAGCCCCTCGGTGTCGAGGTCGAGTCGGCCCACAGGGAACACCCGGGGCTCGGCGGGAACCAGATCGAGTACGGTGGGCCGGCCCTGGGGGTCGTGGGCGGTGGTGACGACCCCGGCGGGCTTGTTCACCAGGTAGTGGACGAGCCCGGGGCGGACCCCCACGACGACCCCGTCCACGGCGATCCGGGCCGTCTCGGGGTCGACCCGTCGACCCAGCTCCGCCACCTCGCCGTCGACGGTCACCCGCCCGGCGGCGATGAGCTCCTCGCAGTGGCGGCGGCTGCCCAGACCGGCGCGGGCCAGGACCTTCTGGAGCCTCTCCCCCTGACGCTCAGGATCCCGAGCCGGCATCGTCGTGGGATCCCTCCCCCGCGTCGTCGTCGCCGCCCGACGCCGCCGGCTCCCCCGCGTCGTCGTCGCCGCCCGGCGCCGCCGGCTCCCCCGCTTCCGGGGGCTCCTCGTCGCCCACGCGTAGGCCACGCTCGAGGGCCTCGACCGTGTCGGTGCCGGGCACGAAGTCGCCCAGAGGTGGCAGGTCGTCGAGAGAATCGAGTCCCATCCGCTCGAGGAACTCCGGGGTGGTGCCGTACAAGACGGCCTGGCCGGGTCCCGGGTCACGGGCCACCTCGTCGATGTAGCCCCTCTGCTGGAGGGTCCGGACCACCCCGTCGACGTTCACGCCCCGGATGGCGGCGATCTGGTTGCGCGAGATCGGCTGCTTGTAGGCGACGATGGCCAGGGTCTCGAGAGCGGCCGCCGACAGGCGCGAGGAGCGTCCGTCGAGCACGAAGCGTTCGACGTAGGGGGCCTGGGCCTCGGCCGTCTGGAAGCGGTAGCCGCCGGCGACCCGGACCAGAGCGAAGCCGCGGCCCTGGGAGCGGTACTCGGCCGCCAGTTCCTCGCAGACCCGTTCCGCTTCGTCAGCGGCCACGCCCACCAGACGCCCCAGCAGGGCCGGGGGAAGGGGTGACTCGGCCACCATCAAGATGGCCTCCAGCGCCGGCCGGACGTGGGACCCGTCGCCGTCGGGGCCCACCTCGTCGTAGAGGGAGGGCGACTCAGCCGTCATAGGCGTCGACCTCCTCGCGTCGGGGCGCGGGGGCGTCACCGCCGACCCACTCCACCACGATGTCGCCGAAGCTGGTGGGCTGATCGAGCTCGACCAGCCCCTGCTTGTACAACTCGAGCACGGCCAGGAAGTGCACGACGATGTCGATGCGGTCGACGAGCTGGGCGGTGAGCTCACGGAAGGTGACCCGACCGGCGTCGGGCAGCTCGGCCACGAGGTCCTCGACGGCCTCGGCCACCGTGACCCGGATGGGGGTGACGTGGGAGAGGTCGACCACAGGCGCCGGCCGCGGGGTGAGGGCCCGGATGCAGGCGGCCCGCAGCTCGTCGACGCTCACCTTCGCCAGCAGATCGGGAACCAGGCCCGCGAAGCGCTCCTCGACGACACCGACCCGGCGGGCGTAGGAACGCGACGCCGCCGCCGAGAGACGACGCAGGACCAGGGCCGCGTCCTTGAAGGTCTTGCACTCGATGAGGCGGGCCAGGAGGAGGTCGCGTTCCTCCCACAGCCCCAGCTCGTCGTCGAGTTCGACATCGGCGTCGTCGGGCAGGAGCCGGCGGGTCTTCAACTCGACGAGGGTGGCGGCGATCAGGAGGAACTCGGTGGCCACCTCCAGGTCGCAGCGCTCCATGCGTTCGAGCTCGACGAGATAGGCGTCGACGATCTCGCTCAGGTTGATCTCGTAGAGGTCGACCTGCTCCCGCAGGATCAGGTGGAGCAGAAGGTCGAACGGCCCGTCGAAGACGGGGGTGTGGACCTCGTAGGGCATGACCACGAACCCTAGACGTCCCCGCCCCCGGATCGGCGCGCCCCGTCCCCGCTCTCGGGACGCGGCGCCCACCCGGCCCGGCTCGGGGCCCGGGAGGGCGAGGTCCTAGCCTGTCGCCTCATGACGCGCGTCTTCTCGGGCATCCAACCGACCGGTGAACTCCACCTCGGCAACCACCTCGGTGCTCTGCGCAACTGGGTCCGCATGCAGGACACGAGCGAGGCCGTGTTCTGCATCGTCGACCTGCACGCCCTCACCATCCCCAAGCCCCCCGGCGAGGTCGGGGCCGCCACCTTGCGCCTGGGTCAGCTCCTGTTGGCGGTCGGCCTCGACCCCGAGCGCTGCATCCTCTTCGTGCAGAGCCACGTGCGCGAACACACCGAGTGCGCCTGGCTCATGGAGTGCACCGTGTCGTTCGGCGAACTGCGCCGCATGACCCAGTTCAAGGACAAGTCGGAGCGCGCCGACTTCATCTCGGCCGGCCTGTTCACCTACCCGGCTCTGCAGGCGGCCGACATCCTCCTCTACGACACCGACGAGGTACCCGTCGGCGAGGACCAGCGCCAGCACATCGAGATCACCCGCGACATCGCCGAGCGCTTCAACAGCCGCTACGGCGACACCTTCGTCGTGCCACGGGCCGTCATCCCCGCCGCCGGGGCGCGGGTCATGGACCTCCAGAACCCCACGGCCAAGATGTCCAAGTCCTCGGAGTCACCCCAGGGGACCATCGGGGTGCTCGACGATCCCGCCGTCATCGAAAAGAAGATCAAGCGGGCCGTGACCGACACCGAGACCGAGGTCCGCTACGACCCCGAGGCAAAGCCGGGCGTGTCGAATCTGGTGTCGATCCTGGCGGCGGCCACCGACCGCGACCCCCACGAGGTGGCGGCCGACTACGACCGTTACGGCCCCCTCAAGGCCGACACCGCCGCCGCCGTGATCGAGATGCTGCGTCCGGTCCAGGAGCGCTTCCGCCGCCTCGAAGCCGATCCGGCCGAGACCTCCCGCCTCCTGGCGGTCGGGGCCGACAAGGCCCGCGAGATCGCGGCGCGCACCATGGACCGCGCCCGCCGCAACATCGGACTCCTGGCCGACTGACCCCGCGTCCCCGACCCCGATCGGGGCGTCAGTCGTCGTCGACGGCGGCCAGGACGGCGCCGATCTCGGGGTCGACACTCCAGCGCTCGGGGGGGAGGTGGTGCTCGCGGGCCCAGGCCACCACCAGGGGATGGCTGCCGATCATCTCGAGCCGGTCGCCCCCGAGCTCGGGATGGCGCAGGTACAGGCCCACCCGGCGGGTGAAGCCCCGCCCCTCGCTCCACAGTCGTGCCGTGTCACGACCCGCCACCAGCCCCGACAAGGTGGCGATGACGCGCCCCGGTGTGCGTAAGCCGGCGTCGAGCTTGCCCACGTCGTGCAGGAGGGCGGCGGCCACGACCGGCCTGTCCGCCTGCTCGCCGAGGCGGGCCACGACCCCGCGGGCCACCGCCACCGAGTGACGCCTGTCGGGGCCGCTCAGGCGTCGCCACAGGGCGTACTCGGCCTCGCCGAGGGTCCGGGCCACCCACTCCCGGTCCCGACGCGACGGTCCGCCCGGCCGCAGGGACCCGGCGAAGCGCCGGACGAGATGCCAGGCCGCGGCGGTGCTCATGACCCACCGGTGCCGCGACCGGTGACGGGGCCAGAGCGCCGGGCCCGGGGATGGGCGGCCCGGTAGACGGCGACCAGGCGCTCGGTGGAGACCCGGGTGTACACCTGGGTGGTCGAGATCGAGGCGTGGCCCAGCAGCTCCTGCACCGTCCGGATGTCGGCCCCGTGGTCGAGCATGTGGGTGGCGCACGAGTGGCGCAACACGTGGGGGGTGAGGCGCTCCCCCAGCCCGACCTCGTCGCCCCACCGCCGCACGACCAGCCAGGCGCCCTGACGGCTGAGCCGGCCCCCGCGCCGGTTCAGCCACACGGCGTCGGCATCGCCCCGGCGCGCCCACCGGGCGGGCTCGAAGGCCCCCCGGCCGGCCGGGGACAGCCAGCGCTCGAGGGCCGCCACCGCCTGGCGCCCCAGGGGGACGATCCGCTCCCGGGAGCCCTTGCCCAGGACCCGGACGAGCCCGTCGTGCAGGTCGAGGTCGCCCAGCGACAGACCGACCAGCTCGCCGATGCGGATCCCCGTGCCGTACAGCACCTCGAGGATGGCCCGGTCCCGACGCCGGGCGGGCTCGTCGCCGGTGACGGCCTCGCACAAGGAGGCCACCTCCTCCTCGCTCAGGGCCTTCGGCAGACCCCGCGGCACCCGCGGCATCTCGACGTCGGCGGTGGGGTCGTCCACCCGCCACCCCTCGGCCACGCAGAAGCGGCACAGACCCCGCACCGCCACCAGACGACGGGCCACCGACGCCGGTGCCAGACCGCACTCCTGCAGAGCCCGGACGTGGGCGACCACGTCGTCGCCGGTGGCGCCGACCACGTCGGCCCCCCGGTCGGCCAGGAACGCCACCCAGGCCGCCAGGTCGCGTCGGTAGGCCTCGAGGGTCCGCGGGGAGCGACCCCGCTCCACGGCGAGATGGGTGAGGAAGTCGTCGACCACCGCCGGCATCGCCGCCTCGGGGATCACGGGCGCCCCGACCCGGCCCGGGTCCGCCGTCGGGGCGGGCGCATCGCCCACCGTCACCAACCGTGACGCCGGGCGGCGACGAGCAGACCCACGATGGTCTTCACGTCGCTGAGACGCCCGTCGAGGGCCATCGCCACCGCCTCACCGACGGGGATCCGCTCGATGCTCATCCACCTCTCCTCGGGCCCGTGGCGCTCGTCAGGCACCGGTCGCAAGTCGGTGGCCAGGTACACGATGACCTGCTCGTCGCTGAAACCCGGCGAGTTGTGGAAGGTGACCAGGTGCTCGAGCTCGTCGGTGGCCAAGCCGACCTCCTCGGCCAGTTCCCGGTGGGCCGTGACCGCGGGATCCTCGCCGGCCACGTCGCGCAGGCCGGCGGGTATCTCGAGCAGATCGGCATCGAGCGCCGCCCGGTACTGGCGAACGAGAACGACCTCGCCATCGACCACGGGCACGACGGCGACCGCCCCTGGATGGTGCACGACGTCGCGATCGTGGACCTGCCCCTCGGGGTCGTGGACCCGCCGGTGCACGAGGGTCAGGATGCGGCCCCGGTGCACGACCTCGTCACCGACGACGCCGAACCCGTCGCCGCTCACGGGCGGGCGCTTCCCCCGGCGTGTCCCGCCGCGCCGCCCACGCCCCCGGGCGCCAGGTCGAGCTCACCGGCCACGGGCAGGCGCGGGTTGCGGCCCTCGGCCCGTCGGACGGCGGCGCCGACGAACTCGCGGAACAAGGGTGCCGGGCGCAGGGGTCGGCTCTTGAACTCGGGATGGGCCTGGGTGCCGATCCAGAAGGGGTGGCCCCGCAGCTCGATGAATTCGACCAGGCGCCCGTCGGGTGACTCACCGGCGATGACGAGATCGCCGCTCTCGGCGAAACGGGCCCGGTAGCGGGGGTTGAACTCGTAGCGGTGGCGGTGGCGCTCCGACACGACCTCCTCGCCGTAGGCCCGCGCCACCTGGGACCCCGGCACCAGCTGGGCGACGTAGGCCCCGAGCCGCATGGTGCCGCCCATGTCGGTGACGTCGCGCTGGGATTCCATGAGGTCGATCACGGGATGGGGTGTCGCCGGATCGAATTCGGTCGAGTTGGCGCCGGCCAGTCCCAGCACGTCGCGGGCGTACTCGATGGTCATGACCTGCATGCCCAGGCAGAGTCCCAGACACGGCACCTGGTTCTCGCGGGCGTAGGCCGCCGCCGCGATCTTGCCCTCGATGCCGCGCTCGCCGAACCCGCCGGGAATGACGATGCCGTCGAGATCACCCAGTCGGCCGGCGGCCAGCAGGCCCTCGACCTCCTCGGCCTGGATCCAGTCGATCTCGATGCGGGCACCGTGGTGGATGCCGGCGTGGTTGAGGGCCTCGACCACCGACAGGTAGGCATCGGGCAGGCTGACGTACTTGCCGATGATCCCCACCCTGACCGGAGCCTCGGCCTGTTCGACCCGCTCGACGAGATGCCGCCAGGCGGTCAGGTCGGGCACGGTGTGGTCGAGCCCGAGGACCTCGCACACCACCTGATCGAGACCCTCCTCGTGCAGGACGAGGGGGATCTCGTAGAGGCTGCGGGCGTCGGCCGCGTTCACGACGGCGTCCACCGGCACGTCGCACAGGTTGGAGATCTTGAGCTTGAGATCGGGGCTCAGGGGACGCTCGGAGCGGCACACGATGGCGTCGGGCTGGATGCCCCGGCTCCTCAGCTCGGTCACCGAGTGCTGGGTCGGTTTGGTCTTCTGCTCCCCCGAGGGCCCGATGAACGGCACCAGGGTCACGTGGACGTAGCACACGTTGCCCCGGCCGACGTCGAGGCGGAACTGACGGATCGCCTCGAGGAAGGGGAGGATCTCGATGTCGCCGACGGTGCCGCCCACCTCGGTGATGACGACGTCGGTCTCGTCGTCGACGAGGAGGTTGATGCGCCGCTTGATCTCGTCGGTGATGTGGGGGATCACCTGGACGGTCTTGCCCAGATAGTCGCCCCGCCGCTCGGCGGCGATCACGTGGCTGTAGATCGAGCCGGTCGTGGCGTTGGACGCCTTGGTGAGGTTCTCGTCGATGAAGCGCTCGTAGTGGCCGAGATCGAGGTCGGTCTCGCCCCCGTCGTCGGTGACGAACACCTCCCCGTGCTCGAAGGGGTTCATGGTCCCGGGGTCGACGTTGAGATAGGGGTCGAGCTTCTGCATGGTGACCCGGAGGCCCCGGGCCTTGAGCAGGCGACCGAGCGAGGACCCGGTGAGGCCCTTGCCCAGACCGCTGACCACCCCACCGGTGACGAAGATGTGCTTGGTCATCGGGACTCCAAGCTACCGCGGCGGGCGGGGGCGGACGCGCCCACGGCCGCCAACAGCTCGGTGGCGTGACGGCGGGCGGCGTCGGACTCGGGGGTGCCCGACAGCATGCGGGACAACTCGACCACCCTCTCGGCGGGGTCGAGGACACGGGCCACGCTGACCGTCGAACCCGAGCGGGCGTGCTTGCTGACCGAGACGTGGGTGTCGGCGTGGGCGGCCACCTGGGCCAGGTGGGTGACGACGAGAACCTGGTGGTCCTCGCCCAGGGCCCGCAGGCTGGCCCCAACCGCCAGAGCCGCCTCGCCCCCGATGCCGGCGTCGACCTCGTCGAACACGAGGGTGGGCGGGCCGGCCGTCAACTCCAGACGCAGGGCGAGCATCGCCCGCGCCAACTCGCCCCCCGACGCCACCCGCGACAGGGGCTGGGGTGGATGCCCCTCGTTGGCGCTGAAGGCGAAGACCACCTTCTCGCCCGCCACCCCGTCGACGGTGACGTCGAGACGGGCCACCGGCATCGCCAGCTCGCGCAGGCGCGCCTGCACCGCCCGCGCCAGCGCCGGGGCCGCCGCCCGACGGGCCGCCGCCACCCGCGCCCGCTCGGCGGCGATGGCCTCGTCGAGGTCGGCGGCACGTGCCTCGAGTTCGGCCGCCTTCTGGTCGTGGGATTCCAGCTCGGCCAGGCGGGCCCGGACCTCGTCGCCGTAGGCGAGGACCTCGGCGAGGGTGTCGCCGTACTTTCGCCGCAGGTCGGCGAGGACCTGACGCCGACGCCGGATCTCGGCCAGACGCGCCGGGTCGTCCTCGATGGTCTCGGCCCGCGCCCTCAGCTCGGCGGCCACGTCGGCGAGCTCGGCCGCCAGGGTCTCGAGGCGGGAGGCGAGATCGGTGAAGGGGGGACGCCCCCGCAGGACCGCCAGGGCGGCACCGACGGCGTCGGCCCCGGCGCCGTCGGCGCCGACGGCGGCCAGAGCGGCGGCGGCCGCCTCCCGGTGGGCGACGGCGTCGGCGAGGAGGTCCTCTTCGGCGTCGAGGCGCTCGTCCTCGTCGGGGTCGTCGAGCCGGGCCCCGTCGATCTCGTCGAGCTGGTGGCGTAGCAGGTCGATCTCGCGGGCACGGGCCCGCTCGTCACCGCCGAGCTGGGCCAGCTCGGCGTCGAGGACACGGCGGTCGTCGAGCAGGGAGGCCAGGCGACGGGTGTCGACCCCCCCGAAGCGGTCGAGGGCGGCCCTCTGCACGGCCGGCGACAACAGGGACTGGTGGGCGTGTTGTCCGTGGAGGTCGACCAGGTCGCGCCCCAGTTCGGCCAGGGCCGACACCGTGGCCAGACGACCGTCGACGTAGGCCCGTGAGCGACCCTGGCGGGGGATGACCCGGCGGACCACCACCTCGTCGTCGCCGCTCACGAAACGCCCCTCGATCTCGGCCTCGGCGGCTCCCGGGCGCACCAGGGAGGCGTCGGCACGGCCCCCGACCAGCAGGCCGATGGCCTCGACCACGAGGGTCTTGCCCGCTCCCGTCTCGCCCGAGACCACCGTGAGTCCCGGTCCGAGCACCAGGGTGAGTTCGTCGATCACGCCCAGGTCACGGACCACCAGTTCACTCAACATCGCTTCTCCCCGAGGGCCGGCGTGCGGCCCCGCTCGATCTCGTCATCGGTCGTTGAGCCCGAACTTGGCCTTCAGGACGCGGTGGAAGCGCCGCGAGCCGAAGGTGACCAGCCGGACGGACCCCCCGGCCGCCGTGCAGCGCACGACGTCACCGTCGCCGAGCACCTCGAGACGCCGTCCGTCGACCGACAAGGCGGCGGGTCGGTGCCCGTCGATGCGCAGCCCCACCTCGGTCGTCGGCTCGAGCACCAGGGACCGGTCGAAGAGCATGTGGGGCGAGATGGGGGTGAGCAGGAGGGCCCGATGGGTGGGGGCGATGATCGGGCCCCGCACCGAAAAGGCGTAGGCCGTCGACCCCGTGGGCGTGGCCACGATCAGGCCGTCGGCGGCGTAGGTGGTGAAGAACTCCCGGTCGAAGTCGACGGCGAGGCGGATGGTGTTGGCATCGGCGGTGCGCTCGACCACCGCCTCGTTCAAAGCGAGGTGGCGGGCCGGAGGCGTGCCGGCACGCTCGACGGTGACCGCCAGCAGCATGCGTTCCTCGATGGCGTGGTCGCCGGCCAGGGCCCGCTCGACGGCACTGGTCGCCTCGGCCGGCTGGATCTCGGTGAGGTAGCCGAGCTGGCCGTAGTCGACGCCGAGGATGGGCACGGCCGACTCGCCGAGCAACTCGACCGCTCTCAGGATGGAGCCGTCACCGCCCAGGGTCACGACGAGATCGGCCCGGTCCCGGAAGGCGTCCTCGTCGACGGCGTGGGCCCCCAGGCCGACCGCCGCCGCCTCCGCCGCCGGCAGCAGGACCTGATGCCGGTGGTCCAGCAGCCACAGGGCGAGACGCCGGGCGTGCTCGGCCGCCTCGGCCCGGCCCTGATGCACGATGAGCCCGACGGCGGCCATCAGGCCCGACCCCCGCCACGGAGGTGACCGGCGGCGTCGACGGCGGCGTCGATGGCGACGCCGGGATCGACACCGCGGGAGGCGCCGGACGCGGCGTCACCGCCCCGCTCGGCGCCGTCGAGGCGGTGGTGGGCGAGGAACTCCACGTTGCCGTCGCCGCCGGTGATCGGTGACACCATGAGCCCCATCATGGCCGCGCCCTGTGACGCGAACGCGGCATGTACCCGCTCCAGCACCCGCGTCCACACCGCCGGGTCACGGATCACCCCGCGGCCCCGGTCGGCCTCGGCCCGACCCGCCTCGAACTGGGGCTTCACCAGAACCACGAGATCGCCATCGGGGGCGGTGAGCGCCACCAGATGCGGCGCGATCGTCACCAGGGAGATGAAACTGACGTCGGCGACGACGACGGACGCCGGTCCCCCGATCGCG
>RFFY01000561.1 GCA_003697065.1 Actinomyces sp.
ACCGAGCTGGTGCTGATGGAGGACCTGGGCTTCGCCGAGCGCGGGACGGCGTGGCGGGAGGTGCTCGACGGCACCTTCGACCTCGACGGGGAGCTGCCGGTGAACACCGACGGCGGTCTGAAGTCGTTCGGGCACCCGGTCGGGGCGTCGGGCCTGCGGATGATCTACGAGATCTGGCTCCAGCTGCGGGGCGAGGCGCCACCCGAGCGGCGGATCCCCGACACCGAGCGCACCCTGGGCCTCACCCACAACCTCGGTGGCTACCCCGGCGAGATGGTGAGCTTCGTCGGCATCTACGGCACCGAGCTCGACTGAGCCCCGGCCGAGTCAGCAGTCCCCGGTCAGGTCGGTGACCTGCCACCCGGCGGTCCGCAGGGCCGCCAGGGCGCGGTCGCGGTGGTCGGGGCCGCGGGTCTCGACGGTGAACTCGACGGCGACGGTGCCGATGGCCACGTCGACCCCCTCGCGATGGTGCTCGACCCCGACGATGTTGAGGCCCTCGTCGGCGAGGGCCTGGGTGGCGCGGGCCAGACCCCCGGGTCGGTCGGGTACGACGACCTCGAGGCGGAGGTAGCGGCCCGAGGCCGTCATGCCGTGTTCGATGAGGCGGACCAGCAGGAGGGCGTCGACGTTGCCGCCCGACTGGACGCACACGACGGGACCATCCACGTCGACGACCCCGGCCAGTACGGCGGCCAGGGGCACGGCGCCGCTGGGCTCGACCACCGACTTGGCCCGCTCCAGCAACACGACGATGGCCCGGCCGATGGCCTCGTCGTCGACGGTGACGACCCGCTCGACCAGGGCCTCGACGTGGGCGAGGGTGAGGGCCGAGGGGGACTTGACGGCGATGCCGTCGGCGATCGTCGCCACATCGGACACGGTCACCGGCCGACCCGCCGCCAACGAGGCGGTCATGGAGGCGCAGCCGGCGGCCTCGACCCCCCACACCCGATGGGGGCTGTCGGCGAGAGCGGCGGCGACGCCGGAGACGAGACCGCCCCCGCCGACGGGTACGAGGACCGTGGCCGGCCCCACGCCCGCCTCCGCCATCTGGTCCAGGAGTTCGAGCCCGATGGTGCCCTGGCCGGCGAT
The DNA here is from genome assembly GCA_003697065.1 of Actinomyces sp. Classification (GTDB taxonomy): domain Bacteria; phylum Actinomycetota; class Acidimicrobiia; order Acidimicrobiales; family Aldehydirespiratoraceae; genus J010. The sequence continues at coordinate 1,096 of RFFY01000561.1, forward strand.
GACCCCGGGGTCGTCGAAGGGGGCCACGTAGACGGCACCCGTGCGCGCCGCCTCGGCCCGGGCGGCGGTGATGCAGTCGTCGACGGTCGGTCCGCTGAACCGCACCTCGGCCCCGTAGGCACGGGTGGCCTCGACCTTGGGCAGGGAGGCGTTGTCGGGGACGTGGACCACGGCGGGGAGTCCGCAGGTCGTGGCGGCCAGGGCGACGGCCTGGGCGTGGTTGCCGGCCGAGGCGGCCACCACCCGGCTGCTCGGCGGGAGGCGCGCAATGCGGTTCAATGCACCCCGGATCTTGAACGAGCCCGTGCGCTGACGGTTCTCCTCCTTGCACCACACGGGCCGGCCCGCCACCGCGTCCAGACCGTGGGTCCGGGTGAGGGGCGTGCGACGCACGACGCCGGCGATGCGTCCCGCCGCCTCCTCGACGTCGGCGAAGGTGACCAGACCCGGCGCCCCGCCGGTGCCGGTGGTGCCGTCCCCGCTCGGTGAATCGTGCCCCACGCCTCCCCCGATCTACGCTCGCCCCCACAGTAGGGGGAGCGCGGGAGGGAACGTGCCGAAACGACCACTGGCCGGCCTGCGGGTCGTCGACCTCACCGTCGA
>RFFY01000562.1 GCA_003697065.1 Actinomyces sp.
AGCGCCTCTTCGACTACGACGGGGCGAGCCGTTTGCTGCGTGCGCGGGGGCCCGTCTTCGCCAATGCCGCGGGCGGGAACGCGGTCTTCAACGAGGCCTTCTTCACCTACGACCAGGCGAGCCATTTGCTGAGCACGACGACGATCGACCGCAGTCCGGTGAAGGCGGAGGAGAGCTTCACCAGCCACCGCCTCTACGACGCGCTGGGCCGGCTGGTGCGCTCGATCGACCCGGTGGGCAACACGACCCGCCTGACCTACGACTCGCGCAGCAACGTGATCGCTGCGAGCGACGCCAAGTCGAGGGTGCTCGCGAGCGATCCGTACGGGCAGTACCTCGGGGGCCCGATCAACGGCCACGGAAACGTGGTGCAGTTCTTCTACGACGGGATCTCCCGTCCGGTGCTCGCGGTGCGCCTGCTGCAGCGGGGCGGGGAGGGAGACGGGAGCCTGCACCTCTTCGGGGAGCGCAGCAACCTCGACACCAGCAACCCCGCAAACCCCGACGGCATGATCGTGACCCGGCAGAGCTGGGACCGAAACTCGCGGCTGATCGCCCGCACGGACGACAACGGAAACCGGACGAGCTACGTCTACGACCAGCGCGACCGGCGGGTGGTGACGCGCTCGGCGGACCGCTTCGCCAGCCAGACGGTCTACGACGAGGACTCGCTGCCGGTGGCGCACTTCGACCGCAACGGCACGGTGCTGCGGAGCCGCTTCGACGGGATCGGGCGCGTGCTCACCCGCGAGGTCAGCCGGCTGGCCCAAAACTTGGCGGGCACGGTCCAGAAGGTCGAGGGGACCACGCTCCAGGCCTTCGAGTACGACGGCCTCTCGCGGCTGCGGCGCTCCCTCGACAACAACGACGCGGCCGACGGGGGAGACGACGTTCTCTGCGAGTACGGCTACGACTCGCTCAGCCGCACCCTCGTCGAGCGGCACCTGTTCCGGGCCCGGGGCGTGGTCCAGCCGACGACGACCACCACCGGCAAGGTCGGCTTCTCGACCACCGCGGCGACGATCGACCGCAGCGTGGTCGGCCGGTGGGACCTCGACTCGAACCGGATCGCGCTCACCTACCCCACGAGCGGGCGGACCCTGGGCTTCCAGCGCGACGGGCTGGATCGCATGCAGGTCGTGGGGGACCTGGTGGGCCCGGGGGTCCTGGACCCGATCCAGACGAGCGAGTTCGTAGGCGGCTACCGGCCCGTCCGGCAGACCGCCCGCAACGGGGTCACGACGAGCTACGCCTACGACAAGAAGCGGCGGGTGACCGGGATCGACCACGTGGCCTCGGGCGGGGCGCGGGTCGCCGGCTTCGCCTACCGGTGGGACCGCAGCGATCACCGCGTGCTCGAGGAGCACCTGCCGCAGGCGCCCTTGCCCAGGGGCCGGATCGAGGCCTACGGCTACGACTCGGCCTACCGGGTGACGAAGGTGAGCTTCGGGGACGGGCGTCCCGACACGAGCTACCGGATCGACGGCGTGGGGAACTGGGCGCAGCGCAGCGAGGACGGGCGGACCCAGACCTTCAACGACACGGCCACCGGTCGCTACTCCTTCGACCCGACCAACGAGTACTTCGAGCGCTCGCTCTTCGACGGGGCGGGTCGCCTGGTGGGCAAGGAGACCGCGACCCACGACGACAACGGGAACCGGATACAGGACGCACGCTTCCGGCTCTTCTACGACGCCTTCGACCGGCTGGTCCGGGTGGAGCGCGCGAGCGACGGGGTCACCGTGGGGCGCTACCGCTACGACGCGGCGGGGCGGCGGGTGCACAAGTGGTTCCGGGACCCGGCCACCGGGGCGGCCGACGAGCTCTTCTTCGTGTGCGACGGCGCGCGGGAGATCGAGGAGCTGGACGTGAACGGCGCGCTGCGCGCCGACTTCGTGTGGGGCGGGCTGTACGTCGACGAGCTCGTGCAACTGCGCCGCGAGCGCGGTGCGGGGACGGGGCTCGAGGTCTTCTACGCCCACCAGGACTCGATCTACTCCCTGGCGGCGCTCAGCGACGCCTCGGGCGCGGTACGAGAGCGCTACGACTACACGTCGATCTACGGCACGCACCAGGTCCGGGACGGGGCCGGCGGAGCGCGCGCGCCGCCGGACGAGATCGGCAACCCCTGGCGCTTCCAGGGCCGGCGCTACGACCCCGAGACCGGGTTCTACTGCTTCCGGCAGCGCTACCTGGATCCGGCCCTGGGGCGCTTCGTGAGCCGGGATCCCCTCGGCATGTGGGGGGACCCGGGCAACCTCGGGAACGGCTACGCCTTCGCCGGCAACGATCCCGTGAACCGCGTCGATCC
>RFFY01000563.1 GCA_003697065.1 Actinomyces sp.
ACCCACGGGCCCGTCGGCGTCGGCACGGGGCAGCACGAAACGCACCCGACCTCCCCCGGGCGAACGGCCCACCTCCACCCGACCGCCCGCCCCGGTGGCGGCGCGCCGGGCGATGTCGAGTCCCAGCCCCGTCGACCCGGCGCTGTGCCCCCGCTCGACGGCGTCGGCCAGGATACCCGGACCCTCGTCGTCGACGGTGACGACGACACGGTCGGTGTCCACGCCCACCTCGGTCCGGGCGCCCCCGGCGGTGTGGGTGAAGACGTTGTCGTAGATGACGTCGAGCGCCGCTTCGAGTTCGACGGGGTCGATCCGCACGGGCGCCGGCCCCGCGACCTCGACATCCCAGGCCCGGCCCTGCTCGGCGGCCAGCAGGCGCCAGAACTCCGCCCTCTGCGCCACCAAGGGGGCGACGTCGACGACCTCGGCGGAGGGCGCTCCCCGCCGGCGCGCCTCGTGGATGAGCTGGTCGACGGCAGCCCCGAGACGGTCGACCTCGACCGCGAGACGGTCGCGCTCGGCCGGGGCCAGTCCGTCCAGACGCAGGCGCAGGGCGGTCAGCGGCGTACGGAGACGGTGGGCGAGATCGGCGACGTCCTCGCGTTCGGCCCGGAGGAGATCGTCGACCCGACGGGCGAGTTCGTTGAAGGTCCGGCCCACCGCCACCAGCTCGTCCGGCCCGTCGGGCTCCACCCTGGCCGTCAGATCACCTCCCGCCAGCCGCCGCGATGCCCGCTCCAGGTCGGTGACCGGCCGGGTGAGGGAACGGGCGAGCCGGTCACCGAGCACGAGGGCGCCCACCACCAGGGCGACGCCCACGCCCGCCAGCCAGGCCCAGGCCTGGGCGACCCCCGCCCCCAGGAGGCGCTCGGGGACGTCGACGCGGACCACCACCACCCCGTCGACGGTGGCGACGGGGACGACCACCCGGGCGCCGCCGGCCAGATCGCCCGTCCAGGCCCGACCCTCGGTGAAGGCCTCGGCGACGTGCTCGTCGGCGGCCAGAGGAGCGCCGACCACGCTCCCGTCGGGGAGATAGACGGCGAGGCGTCCCTCGGCGCCCGCCCTCGTGCGGGTGACGACCACGTCGAGATCGCCGGGGTCGGTGCTGACGGCCAGGCCCGCCACCACCAAGCGGGCGTCGTCTTCGGCCTCGTCGATCGCCCGGTCGTGGGCGACCCTGGCGACGAGCAGGGCCAACGGCATCAGGAAGGCAACCGCGACCATCACGGTCGCGGCACCGACGACGACGAGTACCCGCCGTCTCACGATCCCGGGTCGACGAGCTTGACGCCGACCCCCCGCACCGTGTGCAGGTAGCGGGGCTCCCGCGCCGACTCGCCCAGCTTGCGGCGCAGCCACGACAGGTGCACG
>RFFY01000564.1 GCA_003697065.1 Actinomyces sp.
CGGGTCGTGGTGGCGGCGGCCGGCGTGGTCGTCGCCCGCGCCGTCGAGGCGGCGGGGATCCTCGACGGCGAGGGCGTGGCGGCCACGGTGATCGACGTGACTTCACCGGATCGGCTCTTCCGACGCTGGCAGAGGCCGGCGCGGGCGGCGGTGCGGTCGGGCCGGTCTCTGGTGGGTGGTGGGGGACTGTCGGGCCTGGTGACCAGGGCCGAGCGGACGGCCCCCTTGATCACGGTCCACGACGCCTCGAGCCACACCCTGGCCTGGTTGGGCTCGGCCGTCGGCCTGCGCCAGGTGGCCCTGGGCGTCGACGAGTTCGGCCAGTCGGGCCGGGTCGACGACCTGCACCGGGTGACCGGCATCGACGCCGACCACATCGTCAACGCCGCCCTGGCCGCCCTCGACGCGCCCGCGGCGGGTGCGTGACCGGCGCCGGTGCTGCTCAGGGAGCGACGGTCGGGGGCGCGGTGACGGGGGTCGTGTCGGTGGCCGGATCGAGTCGGGTCCGCACGGCCACGCCCTCGGTCTCGTAGACGAGTTCGACGCTGGCGCCGTCGAGGCGCAGGTCGACCTCGACGCTGGGGTCGTCGAGACCCAGGCGGGGTCCAGGGTAGTTGGCCACCACCCGTTGACCGTCGGCGTGCATGGCCTGGGGCTCGAGGAGGGGACCGATGGGGTCCTGGGCCACCGAGGCGGTGGTGGCCAGGGTCCAGGTGCCGTCGGCGTTCTCGACGAACACCTGGTCGCCGATGGCGATGAGGTGGACCGGGGTGGCGGAGGGGTCGTCGGTGGAGATGACGATGTCGGCGTTGCCGCCGATGTTGCGCCCGCTCACCGTCGTGACCGGGGTGCCGGTGACCTCGACCCGGGTGACGAAGGTGTAGGCGTCGCGTAGTTGCGACAAGGCGGCGGTGGTGGCCGCGACGAGCGCCTCCCCCGAGGTGTCGGAGGAGGCGGAGGTGTCGGCGCTGTCGTCCGGCGAGGAGGCGGGCGGGCGGTCCGGGTCGGGAACCAGATCCTCCCCGCCGGACGAGCAGGCCGAGCCGAGGAGCACGGCCAGCGCCAGAGCGCCGGCCGTGCCTCGACCGATCGTGGTCACGGTGACTCAGTCCTCGTCGTGGTCACCGTGGTGGTCGTCGTCGTGGTGGTCGTCGTCGTGATCGTCGTGATCCGACTCGTGGTGGTCGTCGTCATCGTCGTGGGACTTGGGCTTGTCGAGCTTGAACTCGGCCTTGACCTGGACCTCGCCGTGCTCACGCTCGACCTCGATCTTCAGGGTGCCCGAGTCGTTGGCAGCATTCCACACGAGGATCTTCTGTTCGACCTTGTACTCGTCGTGCTCCATCTCGACCTTCTGGTCCTGGAGCGGGTAGTCGGTCCAGACACCCTCGGCGAACACGTCGCCGGCGACCTCGACGTTGTCGACGGTCAGGGTGGGATTGCCGTCGGCGTCGACCCCGACGGTGTAGGTCACCTTCAGGCTGCCCCCGTTGCCGAAGGGATCGCCCATCCAGGTGTGGGTGCCGGCCACGGCGTCGACGGTGGGCGTGGAGCCGTCGGTGGGCTCGATCTCGGTCTCGATACCGATCTTGCCGTCCTTGCCCTTGACCTCGATCTTCACACCGGTGGTGTCGTTGACGAAGGAGACCTTGAACTTGCCGTCGTGGTCGCCGATCTTTTCGACCTTGACGTAGTCGGGAGCCGGCGTGCCGTCGGCGGTGGTGAGATCGGCACTGACGAAGTCGCCGTCGGCGGTGGTGACGACGGTGATGGTGAGGTCCGTGCCGAAGACGGGCACGGTGGCGGTGGTGGTGACCTCGGCCGGGGCGGCGGGCGCCGCCGGATCGGGCGAGGAGGCATCGGCGCTCTGAGCGAGCGCCGGGGAGCTCACGCCGATGGCCAAAGCGGCGGCGGCGGCTCCGGCGAGGAGGCGGGGTCGGATACGCATGGGGGTCGTGGGTCCTTTCGGGTGGCGATCGTCGTACCCGGTGTCCGGGTGCACG
>RFFY01000081.1 GCA_003697065.1 Actinomyces sp.
CCGGGGCGCATCGAGCGTCTGGTCGTGCTGGCGGAGGATTCGGGGGCGACCCCTCTGGTCGTGTTGACCAAGATCGACCTGGTCGGGCCCGACGAGGTCGACGAGGTGCGGGCCACGGTCGCCGCCGTGGCACCGGGGGTCGACGTCCTCACCGTGTCGAACGTGACGGGGGCCGGCCTCGGGGAGGTGCGACGGCGTCTGGGGCGGGGTCGGACCCTGGCCCTGGTGGGACCGTCGGGAACGGGAAAGTCGAGCCTGGTCAACGCCCTGGTGGGGCGCGAGCTCCTGGCCACCGGTGCGGTGCGACCCGGCGACGCCCGCGGGCGCCACACCACCACGGTCCGGGAGCTGGTGGCGATACCCGGTCCCGACGGCAGCGAGGGCGGCGGCGGGCTCGTGCTCGACACGCCGGGCATCCGGGCGATCGGGCTGGCCGACGCCACCGAGGCCCTGGAACGGGTGTTCGCCGACATCGAGGAGCTGGCCCGCTCATGCCGCTTCGCCGACTGCGCCCACGACACCGAGCCGGGATGCGCGGTGCAGGCAGCGGTGGCCGCCGGCGAACTCGACCGGCGGCGGGTCGAGCGCCACCGGGCCCTGCGGGCCGAGATCGCCGAGCAGGCCGAGCGCGCGCGTCGACGACGGAAGCGGCGCTGACAGCGCCGGTGGTCGCCCCCGGGCGCGGGTGGTCGCCCGGGGGCGGGTGTCAGATCTCGGCTGCGTGGCGTTCCTCGGCGGCGAGGGCGCGCCGGTCGATCTTGTCGCTGGCGTTGCGGGGCAGGGCCCCGGTGAGGCGGAGCGCCTCGGGGAGCTTCCAGTGGGCGAGCTGGTCGGCGGCGAAGAGGCGGAGTTCGTCGAGGGTCGGGGGTCGGGCGGGGTCGGCCGGCACGACCACGGCCACACCGATCTCGCCCATCACGCGATCGGGGCGGGAGACCACGGCCACCTCGGCGACCGCGGGGTGTTCGACGAGGACCGCCTCCACCTCCTGGGGGTGCACGTTGTAGCCACCGCGGATGAACATCTCGGTGGCCCGGCCCGCCAGGTGGTACAGGCCCCGGGAGTCGACGCGGGCCAGGTCGCCGGTGCGCAGCCACCCGTCGACGAGGGTCTCGGCGGTACCGGCGGGGTCGTTCCAGTAGCCCGACATGACCGCCGGGGAGCGCAGCCACAGCTCGCCGACCTCGCCGGCGGGCAGGGGGCGTCCGTCGGGGTCGCGGATCGAGGCGTCGACGCCGGGTCGGGGCCGGCCGACGGTGTGGAGGGCCTCCTCGTCGTCGGCGTCGAGGGCGGTGGCGAGACCCACCCCGCCGGACTCGGTCGACGAGTAGCGGATCGAGTAGGGGGCGCCGAACACCTCCCGGGCGCGGCGCACGAGGGAGGGTGGCGAGGCGGCCCCGCCGACGACGATGGCCCGCACCGCCGAGAAGTCGAGGGTCTCGGCGTCGGGGTGCTCGCACAGCAGGGCGATCTGGGGGGCGACGCCGGTGACCGCGGGCATGCGGTGGCGGGCGATGAGGTGCAGGACGGGGCCGGCCGACCAGCGCTCGAGCAGATGGGTCGTTCGGCCACTGGCCAGCAACCACGGCAGCTTGGTCATGAACCCCACGTGGGCCATCTGGGTGGCGGACAGACCGTGGCCGCCCCCACCCCAGGCGCCTCCGGTGTCGAGGTGGGCGATGGCGGCGAGCTGGCGGTTCGTGAACCAGGCCCCCCGGGGGGTGCCGGTCGAACCCGAGGTGAAGCACACGCACACGGGTCGGTCGGGGTCGTCGGCCAGGGGGGGCGGCGTGGCACCGCGCAGGCGGAGCTCGCCGAGCGGCCCGTCGCCGGTGTCGGGGTCGCCGGTGTCGGGGTCGCCGGTGTCGGGGTCGCCGGTGCTGACGGTGAGGATCCGGGAGGCGGTGTGGGGAGCCAGCAGGTCGCGCCGGGGGGCGTCGGCGAGCACGAGGTCGGGGCCCAGGGTGTCGAGGCAGGCGAGGATCTCGCGGGGCCGCAGGCGGGGATTGAGGCCGGCGGTGACGGCACCGAGACGGGCGAGAGCGAGGTAGGCGACGACGTAGGCGATGTCGGAGGCCCGGACCACGGCGACGACCGCGCCCTCGCCCACGCCCTCGGCTGCGAGGCCGGCCGCGGCCTCGTCGGCGGCTCGGTCCAGTTCGGCGTAGGTGATGGTCCGGCCGTGCTCGTCGGCGTAGGCGACGGTGGAGCCGAACTCGGCGGCGGCTCGTCGGGAGGCGGCGGTGAGCACGCCGGGATCCTAAGGTGACCCCACCACGCCAGCGAACCGGCTCCGCCGGCGACCGGGAGGCACGACCATGACCAGCCAGAACGTCGAGGGGACCGAGCGGGGAGACGCCGGCCAGCCCGGGTCGGCGCCGAGCGACGCCCCCTGGGCCGGCGACGTGGTGTCACTCGTCGAGGCCTTCCGGCGCGGCGAGCGTCACCCCCTCGAGGAGCTCGAGGCGTGCGTGGCGGCCCTCGAGGCCAGCGGACTGAACGCCGTGTGCCACCTCGACCTCGATGCCGCCGCCGACGCCGCCCGTCACGCGGATGTGAACCTCCCCTACGGGGGTGTGCCCCTGGCGGTCAAGGAGCTGTTGGCCGTGGCGGGATGGCCCGGCACCCAGGCGTCGCTGGCCCTGGCCGACGTGGTCCATCCCCACGACGCCGTCCACGTGACCCGCCTGCGGCGGGCGGGAGCGATCCCGGCCTTCCAGACCACCTCCAGCGAGTTCGGCGGCGTCAACCAGACCACCACCAGGCTCCACGGCGTCACCCGCAACCCCTGGGACCGCACCCGCACCCCCGGGGGCTCGTCGGGCGGGTCGGCCGCGGGCGTCGCCGGGGGCCTGTTCGCCCTCGCCACCGCCTCCGACGGGGGCGGGTCGATCCGCATCCCCGCCGGCTTCTGCGGCCTGGTCGGACTCAAGCCCACCTACGGCCGGATCCCCAAGGGCCCCGGGGCGGGCCTCGGCAACGTCACCGCCGTCGAGGGCACGGTCAGCCGCTCGGTGCGCGACACGGCGCGCTTCCTCGACGTGTGCGAGGGCCACGACCGCCACGACCCGCTCAGCCTGCCCCGCGTGGGCGGGTGGGAGGCAGGTCTGGGCCGCCATCTCGACGAGCTGGGTTCCCTGCGGGCGGCGGTGATCGTCGACCTGGGGTGCGCGGTCGTCGCCGACGAGACGGCCGAGATCGTCGAGGCGGCCGCCGCCGAGCTCATCGCCGCCACGGGCATGCGCCGCCTCGAGGTCGAGTCGCGTGTGCCGTCCATGGCCGGTCCGTGGGGGCTCACGGGCACCGTCGGGGTGCGGCGGTCCCTGGGCGAGCGGTGGCCGGCGTGCGCCGGCGAGCTCACCGGGATGATGAGGCGGGGTCTGGAGGTGGCCGAGAAGCGCCTGGGTCTCGATGCCCTGGTGGCGGCCGAGAACCGGCGCATCGAGTGCAACGAGGCCATGGCCGAGCTCTTCGGGCAGGTCGACGTGATCTTCGCCGCCACCAACCCCGACACCGCCTTCGACGCCGAGGGCCGCCTCCCGTCGGTGTTCGGGGGCAAGGAGTCGACACCGGGCAACAACGGGGCCCTCACCATCCCCGCCAACATCTACGGGAACCCGGCCATCTCGGTGCCCGCCGGCACGGCGTCGGACGGCCTGCCCGTCGGCCTGCAGATCCTGGCGCCCCATCACGGCGAGTCCCTGCTGTTGGATCTGGCGTCGGTGTGGGAGCGGACCCGGCCCTGGCCCCTCGTCGCACCCGGCTCCCCCTGGTGACCGGGGGATCTGTTCCTCGATGAGGCCGGGCTGCTCTGCTCCCCGATGACGGCGCCTGCCCCCCGGTGACAGCCCCTACTCCTCGATGAAGGCACTGTCGGCGCGGCCGGCGACGACGTGCTTGAGGACCTTGCCGCTGGCGTTGCGGGGGAGGGGTTCGGTGCGGATCTCCCAGTGGGCGGGGACCTTGTGGTCGGCCAGGGCGCGACGGACCCACTCGGCGAGCTCGGTGGGGTCGAGGTGCACGCCCGGTCGGGGGACGACGACCGCCTTCACCTCCTGACCGAGCTCCCGGTGGTCGACCCCGAAAACGGTGGCCTCGGCCACGCCCGGGTGGTCGTCGAGGCGGTTCTCGATCTCGGTCGGGTAGATGTTCTCGCCCCCGCGGATGATGAGATCGGTGCGCCGGCTGGCGAGGAACAGCAGGCCGTCCTCGAGGCGGCCGAAGTCGCCGCTGCGCAGCCAACGGCCGGGACGGATGGTGGCGGCGGTGGCGTCGGGATCGTTCCAGTAGCCCGGGGTCACCATGGGTCCGCGGATCGAGACGTTGCCGATCTCACCGTCGGCGAGCTCGCGGTCCTCGTCGTCGCGGATGCTCAGCCCGACGGTGGGCAGGGGACGACCGACCGTGTCGGGGTGGTCGGCGAGGAGGCGGTCGTCGGCGTGGGTGGCCAGTCCCGCGCACTCCGTCAGCCCGTAGCCGACACCGAGGGCCTGGCGGGCGTGGGGCAGGGCGGCCCGGCAGGCCCGCTGGAGCTCCGGTGACCAGGTCGAGCCGCCCCCGCCGATGGAGGTGACCGACGAGACGTCGTAGTCGCCGAAGCGGGGATGTTCGATGAGGCGCCAGATCTGGGTGGTCACCCCGCCCCAGCGGGTGATGCGGTGGCGCTCGGTCAAGGCGAGCACCTTCTCGGGGTCGAAGCGGCCGGTGGTCCAGATGCCGGTCATGCCCGAGGCGACCGAGGCGACGGCGGCCGAGTGGAGCCCCGAGATGTGGAAGAGGGGGCTGGCGCACAGGGCCCGGGGCGGGTCGGTGGGTCCCTCGGGCGGGTACATGAGGGCCTGGCGGGCGCCGATGACGAAGGCGCAGCCCACGTAGGCGGCGAAGTTGCGATGGGTCTGGATGGCGCCCTTGGGTCGGCCCGTCGTGCCCGAGGTGAACAAGATGGCGGCGGGGTCGTCCTCGGCGATGGGGACGGTGGGCAGATCGGCGCCGGGATCGTGGGCGAGGAGGGGGGCGAAGTCGTCCTCGAACACGACCACGGGGATGCCGGGATCGCCGGTGAGGCGCTCGGCGCGGCGCCGGTCGACGAACATGACGTCGGGTTCGGTGAGAGCGAGGGCGTGGTCGATCTCGGGCCCCTTCCACCACCCGTTCATGGCCACGGTCACGGCGCCGAGGGAGACCGTCGCCCAGAAGGTCTGGATCCACTCGGGGCAGTTGGCGGCGCAGATGGCGACCCGGGAGCCGGGCGTCACGCCGAAGCGCTCGGTGAGGGCCCGGGCCAGGGAGGCGGCGTGGGCGACGTTGTCGCGGAAGGTGGCGCGGCGCTCGTCGTCGAAGATGTAGTAGACCCCCTCCCCGTCGCCGTGGGCGGCCGATGCCGCCAGCATGTCGCGCAGGGACCGGAAGCGGTTGGCGAACACCTCCATGGGTTCGCCGAGCACCTCCTCGGTGGTGATCTCGAAGAAGCCGCCGGGTCCGGTCAGGACGGCGTCGGCCTCCTCGAGGGTCATGCGGGGTCGATCGTCGGGTGCCGGGTCGGTGGCGGTCACGCTGTGGTCCCCCTCGGTGTGGCGTGCTCGTGCCGGCGTGGCGTGTCGCCGCGGGATCCTAGGGGTCCGAGGCGGCGCCGTCGTATCGGATCTGACGGAGTGTCAGGTGCCGGGGCGCCCCGTCTAGGGTGCCGTCCATGAGCGCGGTGCCCTTCGCCACCCCCGAACTCGAGTCGTTCCGCGACGAGGTCCGCACCTGGCTCGCCGAGCACCTCACCGGGGAGTTCGCCCGCTACCGGGGGCGGGGCCTGACGGGCCAGGAGGACATCCCCGTCGAGGTCCAGATCGCCTGGGAGAAGGAGCTGGCCTCGGGGGGCTGGTTGGGGATCGACTTCCCCGTCGAGATCGGCGGCCGGGGGTGCTCCCTGGCCGAACAGGTGGTGTTCCACCAGACCTACGTCGAGAGCCGGGCGCCGGGGCGCCTGCCCAACATGGGCGTGACCCTGCTGGGTCCGACCCTGATGGCGTTCGGCACCGAGGAGCTCCAGCGCCGCTTCGTGCCCCCGATCCTGGCGGGGGAGGAGTTCTGGTGCCAGGGCTACAGCGAGCCCGACGCCGGCTCCGACCTCGCCAACGTCTCGACCCGCGCCCGCCTGGAGGGGGACCGCTGGGTGATCGAGGGCCAGAAGATCTGGACCTCGCTGGCCCAGGTCGCCGACTGGATCTTCGTGGTGGCCCGCACCGAACCGGGTTCCACGCGGCACCGGGGCCTGTCGTATCTGCTCGTCCCCCTCGACCAGCCCGGCATCGAGATCCGCCCCATCGTCCAGATCACCGGCGGGGTCGAGTTCAACGAGGTCTTCTTCGACGGCGCCACCACCGACGCCGACCTGGTGGTCGGCGGGGCCGGCAACGGCTGGCGGGTGGCGATGGGGACCCTCGCCTTCGAGAGGGGGGCGTCGACTCTGGGTCAGCAGACGAGCTTCCGCCAGGAGCTCGACGACCTGATGGCCGAGGCGCGGGCCAACGGACGCTGGGACGATCCCGTCGTGCGCGACGCCCTGGTGCGCTCCCACGTCGAGCTCGAGATCCTGCGCTACAACCAGCTGCGCATGCTGACCGCCCTCGTGCACGACGGGGTGCCCGGACCCGAGATGTCGATCGGCAAGCTCTACTGGGCGAGCTGGCACCGCCGCCTGGGCGAGCTCGCCATGACGGTGCGGGGAACGGCGGCCCTGGTGGCCGGGCCCGACGCCCACACCGGCCACGGCGGGCTCGACTACCCCCTGGACCGGTGGCAGCGCACCTTCGTGTACTCGCGGGCGCACACGATCTACGGGGGCTCCAACCAGGTCCAGCGCAACGTCATCGGCGAGCGGGTCCTGGGCCTGCCCCG
>RFFY01000565.1 GCA_003697065.1 Actinomyces sp.
ACCTCGGCGGTGCTCGTCGTCGCCGAGGTCACGACCGGGGTGCCGTGGGCCATGGCCTCCAGGACCGGCATCCCGAACCCTTCCCGCAGGCTGGGCCACACGAAGACGGTGGCGGCGGAATACACGGCGTGCAGCTCGGTGTCGGGGAGGCGTCCGAGGCGCAGCACCCGGGGTCCGGCGTCGGCGAGCAGACGGGACACGTCGGCACCCCAGCCCTCGGGCCCCACGACGACGAGGGGCAGCTCGTTTCGCGTGCGCGCCACCGCCGTCAGCAGGCCCCGGAGGTTCTTGCGGGGCTCGGTCGTCCCCACCCACAACAGGTACGCCGGGGGGAGACCGAGGCGCCGCCGCACACCGTCGACGGTCGCCTCGTCGAGCAGGGGAACCCGGACGCCCCACGGCACGACGGTGATCCGGTCGGGGTCGGCGCCATGGGCCACGCAGTCGTCAGCCGTGGCCCGTGACGGGCACACGAGACGGTCGGCCCCACGGCGAGCCAGTTCCCACGCCCGGGTCATGAAGCGCACCCCGCGCCGTGTGAAGTACTCGGGGTGGTGGAGGAAGGCCAGGTCGTGCACGGTCACGACCAGGGCCGCTCCCCCGGCCGGTGGGACGACGCCCCCGGTGGCGTGGACCACGTCGACCTCTCCCGCGTAGCGCTGGGGGCGGGGCCGGCGCAGGCGGTGCCACGCCTCGTAGAGGGCCAGGCGGGGCAGGGGCGGACCGACCACCGGCACCGGCGGCGTGACCTCGGGCGCCGGGGGTCGACGGTGGCGGGCGGCCAGACCCACGACCTCCCAGTCACCGCGCCCGGCGACGGCCTCGAGGGACCGCACCGTGGTCACCGCCGTACCGCCCGGAACCCGGTGCCAGCTCTGCTCGACGACGGCTGCGACGCGGGGCACCGGCGCAGTCTGGCACGAGTAGGCTGGCTCGCCATGACCGACGACCTGCGCACCCGGCGGGTGCTCGTCACCGGCGGATCGGGGTTCCTGGGGTCGGCGGTCGTGGCCGCTCTCGCTCGTCACGGGGTGGCCGACCTGTGGGCACCCCCCAGTGCCGAGCTCGACCTCCTCGATCCCGCCGCCACCAACGAGGCCTTCGCCCGCTGGTCACCCGACGTCGTCATCCACCTCGCCGCCCGGGTGGGCGGTATCGGCGCCAACATGGCCCGCCCCGCCGACCTGTACCGCGAGAACCTCCTGCTGGGGACCAACGTCATCGAGGCCGCCCGCCTGGCCGGCGTCGCCAAGACGGTCGTCATCGGCACCATCTGCTCGTACCCCAAGTTCACGCCGGTGCCGTTCCGTGAGGACTCCCTGTGGATGGGCTACCCGGAGGAGACCAACGCGCCCTACGGGGTCGCCAAGTTGGCCCAGCTCGTGCATCTCCGAGCCAACCGCGACCAGTACGGCCAGACCGGCATCTATCTCATGCCGACCAACCTCTACGGCCCCGGCGACAAGTTCCACCCCGCCGTCTCCCACGTCATCCCCGCCCTGATCCGCAAGTGCGTGATCGCCGTCGAGACCGGTGCCGACGCCATCGAGGTGTGGGGGACGGGGTCGGCCAGCCGCGAGTTCCTCTACGTCGACGACGCCGCCGAGGGCATCGTGGCCGCCACCGAGCGCTACGACGGCCCCGAACCGGTGAACCTCGGCGCCTCACGCGAGACCTCGATCAAGGAGCTGGTCGAGCTGATCGCCGATCTCACCGGCTTCGGCGGCGAGATCCGCTGGGATCCCTCCAAGCCCGACGGCCAGCCCCGCCGCTGCGTCGATGCCAGCCGGGCGCGGCGCTACTTCGGCTGGGAGGCCACGACCGACTTCCGTGAGGGTCTGCGGCGCACGATCGACTGGTACCTCGCCCACCGCGACGAGGCCGAGGCCCGCGACCACTGAACGCCCGCCGGCGCCCGTGCGGGGCCGGCGCGAGCGGGGTCAGAGTCCGAGTTCCCGCCGGAACCAGTCGACGGTGAGCGCCAGACCCTCGGCCAGGTCGATCCCGGGGCGCCACCCGAGCAGCTCGCGGGCGCGGGTGATGTCGGGCCGGCGGCGGACGGGGTCGTCGACGGGCAGGGGGTGGTACTCGATCTCGCCCCGGCCCACGATCCCGACGACGAGCTGGGCGAGCTCGGCGACCGTGTACTCGTCGGGATTGCCGATGTTGACCGGCTCGTCCACCTCACTGTCGAGCAGGGCGAGCAGGCCGGCGACCTCGTCGTCGACGTAGCAGAAGCTGCGGGTCTGGGTCCCGTCGCCGTAGATGGTCAGGGGGCGACCCGTCAGGGCCTGGACGACGAGATTGGACACCACCCTCCCGTCGTCGGGGCGCATGCGGGGTCCGTAGGTGTTGAAGATCCGGGCGATGCGGGTCTCGAGCCCGTGGTAGCGGTGGTAGGCCATGGTCATGGCCTCGGCGAAGCGCTTCGCCTCGTCGTAGACGCCCCGGGGACCGATGGGGTTGACGTTGCCCCAGTAGGTCTCGGGCTGGGGATGCACGAGGGGATCGCCGTACACCTCGCTGGTCGACGCCAGCAGGAAGCGGGCGCCCTTGGCCTTGGACAGGCCGAGGGCGTTGTGGGTGCCGAGACTGCCGACCTTCAGGGTCTGGATGGGCAAGGCGAGATAGTCGGCGGGGCTGGCCGGGCTGGCGAAGTGCAACACGGCGTCGACCTCGCCGGGAACCCAGATGTAGGTCGACACGTCGTGCTCGACGAAGGTGAAGCCCGGGCGTCCGAAGAGGTGCTCGACGTTGGCCACGCGGCCCGTGCTCAGGTTGTCGAGGCACACCACGGCGTCGCCCCGCTCGACGAGACGCTCGCACAGGTGGGAGCCCAGGAACCCCGCTCCCCCCGTCACGACGATGCGGCGGCCCGTCACGAACGGCCGATCCCCACGTAGTCGAAGCCGCGACGGCGCAGGGCGGCCCGGTCGAGGAGGTTGCGGGCGTCCACGATGCGGCGGCCCGTCATGGCGGCGGCCAGCTCGTCGGGATCGACCCACTTGAACTCGTCCCACTCGGTGGCCACAACCAGGGCGTCGGCCCCACGGGCGGCCTCGAGCGCCGACCCGGCGATCGCCAGCCCCTCGAGGTCGACGACGCGGACCTGGGGGTCGTAGGCGGTCACGGTGGCACCGGCGGCCCGGAGGCGACGCACGATGGCCAAGGCGGGCGAGTCGCGGGTGTCGTCGGTGCCGGCCTTGAAGGCCAGTCCCCACACGGCGACCCGGGCACCGTCGAGTTCGACGCCGTCGGCGATCTTGGCGACGACACGGTCGAGCTGTTCCTCGTTGACGGCGATGACACCCCGCAGCAGGGAGAAGTCGTAGCCGGCGTCCTCGGCGATGCGGATGAGGGCCCGGGTGTCCTTGGGGAGACAGCTCCCGCCCCAGCCCGGCCCCGGGCGCATGAACTCGTGACCGATGCGGTGGTCGTAGCCCATGGCCAACAGGACGTCGTTGACGTCGGCGCCGACGGCCTCGCACACCGCCGCCACCGCGTTCACGAAGGACAGCTTGGTGGCGAGGAAGGCGTTGGCGGCGTACTTGGTCGTCTCCGCCGAGGCCGGGTCGGTGACCATGATGGGAGCCCGTACCCCGAGGTACAGGGAGGCGACCCGCCCGGCGGCCGCCTGGTCCTCGGCGCCGATGACCACCCGGTCGGGCTCGAGGAAGTCGGTGATGGCGGTGCCCTCGCGGAGGAACTCCGGGTTGGACACGACCGGGATGTCGCCACGGGCCAGGGCCTGTTCCACGAGTCGGGTGGAGCCGACGGGGACCGTCGACTTGTTGACGACGATGGCGCCCGAACGCAGGTGGGGGCTGATGGCGACGGCGGCCCGCCGGAGATGGGTCAGATCGGCGGAGCCGTCGGGGGCGGACGGGGTCGGGACGCACAGGTAGACGAAGGCGGCGTCGGCGACGGCGTCGGCGGGGTCGGTCGTGAAGCGGAGGCGCCCGGCGTCGAGGCCCTCCTTGAGCAGGACGGGCAGGCCGGCCTCGTGGATGGTGGGTTCGCCGGCCGAGAGGCGACGGACCTTGTCGGCGTCGACGTCGGCGCACGCCACCCGGTGCCCCAGATGGGCGAGGCACACGGCGGTGGTCAGACCGACATAGCCGGCACCGATCACGGCGATCGGTTCGCGTCCGGGGTCGGGGGTGCCGTCGGTGGCGGTGGTGTCGGCCATGGTCGTTCCGGTCGTCAGGGGCCGACGATTCGTGAGGAACCCGGCGTCAGCCGCACGAGACCCCCTCGGGGGGGCGACCGATGATGCCCGCCGTGGTGGTGGTGACGCTCGTCGTCGGGGAGGCGGCCACGCCGGTGCCGTCGGCTGGGGGGTCGGTGTCGGCGGCGGCCTCGGGCGCGGTGGTGGTCGGAGCGAGCGAGGTGGTCGCGGGTGCCACCGAGGTCGTGGAGCTGGTGGTCGTGACCGAGACGGCGGTGGCCAGGTCGGGCAGGTCGGGGACGGGACCCGCGGCGACGATGGCGGCCTGGAGGTCGGCGATCGGGGTCGGGAACAAGAAGAGAACGCCCCGGTAGTCGTCACCGAGCACGACCGTCACCTCGTCCACCCCACTGCTCTCGACCACGTGGGGCACGGGGTCGAGGTAGCGGGCCACGAGGAGGGCGGCGTCGAGAGCACCGGGAGGGTGCACCACCGTCGTCTCGCTCGGCCCGTCGGGCACGGACCGCACGTCGGCGATCGGGAAGCCCGACGACCCACCGAGGACCAGGGCGGCATCGTCGCGGGCGGCGGGGTCGTCACCGACGATGACGACGGGGACGTCGGCCGGTCGAACCAGGTCGGCGGCACCGCGGAAGACGTCGAGGATGGGCTGGGCCTCGTCGACGAGCAGACGCTCGCCCAGGTAGCTGCCGTCGTCGCGGTAGTCGGTCCACACCGGCAGGGAGTAACGCTGCAGGTTCTCGGGATCGAAGTCGGCGAACGCCTGACCCAGCTCGAGCAACTCGGCCAGGGTGAGGCGGGTGTCGAGGAGCACGGCGTCGGTGGCCGCCTCGAGGAGGCGGCTCATGGTGGTGACGTTGCGGGCCCCCCGCTCGATGGCCCGGTCGAGGGCCAGCACGAGGAAGTCCTGTTGGCGCTCGATGCGGCGGAAGTCGTCGCCGCCGGTGATCACCCAGCGTCCGTCGATCCACTCCTGGTAGGTCCGTCCCCGCACGTAGGCCAGGGCCTGCTCGGGTCCCAGGACGTGACATCCCGCGGTGGCGATGTCGAGACCCGACCCGAGGTCACGGGCCGGATGTTCGAACCAGACGGGGACCCCGCCGAGCACGTCGACGAGATTGCGGAAGCCGAGGAAGTCGACCTGGACGTAGTTGTTGATCTCGATGTCGAGCACCCCGCTGACGGTCTCGACGAGCTTTTCGGGCCCGCCGAGGAACAAGGCGGCGTTGATCTTGTTGGGCTGGGCACCGGGGATGTCGACGTAGAGATCGCGGGGTATCGACAGGACCCAGGCTCGACCGGCGGTGGGGTCGACCCGTAGGACCATGATGACGTCGGCGAGGCTCCGTCCCTCGGGGTCGATGTCACGGGCGATGAGGATCGGGTCGTCGGGGGCGAGGCCGCGGGTGCTGTCGGTGCCGACGAGCAGGAAGTTCACCGGCTCACCCGGCTTGGGGTCCACCGAGAGGACCTCGGCGGCGAAGGCCACCCGGGGTACGTCGCGCAGGCCCTCGTAGAGGGTCTGCACGAACCAGGCGCCCGCCAGGGAGCCGCCGATGACGGCGAGGCACAGCAGGATCACGAGACGTTGCGGCCAGGTCCGCCGCAGGATCACCTCACCGGTGCCGACCACGGCGGGCCAGACTACCCGGCCGCGTCGGGGTCGGCCCCGCGGTCGACCGGACGGAGATGCACGACGTCACCCACGGCCACCCGATGGCGTCCGCCGTCGTCGCCGACACACAGCAGGGCACCGTCGCGGTCGAGGCCCACGGCGCGTCCGACGACGACACGGCCACCGGGAAGCTCGACGCGGACGCGACGCCCGACGGTGGCGCTGTGGCGTTCGAGCTCGTCGACCGGACAGATCCCGGTGGTCACCTCGGCGACGCGGGCGGCGAGCCCCGACACCGTGGCGGCGGCGAGACGGTCGCGCAGCTCGGCGACCGTGCCGCTCCCGCCCAGCTCGACGAGGGACGCCGGGGTGACCCCTCCCGGGTCGATCCGGCTCCGGGCGACACCCAGCGCCGCCACGTTGATCCCGACACCGACGACCACACAGCCACCCGCGGTGTCGACGTACTCGGCGAGGACGCCGCCCAGCTTGCGCCCGTCGTCGGTGACGATGTCGTTGGGCCACTTGACGAGGAGGGTGGCGTCGGGGCACAGGGACGCCGCCGCCGCCCGGGCGGCGAGGGCGACGGCCGCCGACGCCGCCACGGCGACATCGGGGGAGGCGGCGGGCAGGCGGACGCTCATCAACAGGGACCGGCCCGGTTCGTCGACCCAGCGCCGGTCGAGCCGGCCCCGCCCGGCGGTCTGGTGGTCGGCGATGAGCACGCGGGGTGAGGTGTCGCCGGCCCGGGCGGCGGCGACGAGATCGGCGTTGGTGGACCCGGTCTCGGCCACGTGGACGAGGGGCCCCCATCCGGCTGCGTCCACGGCGGCGGCGGTGGCCCGTAGGGGGACGGTCACCGGGCCGGCCCCGCGCCGGCGACGACCCCGCCCCCGTGACCGGTTGTCGCATCGGCGGCGGCCATGGGCTAACCATAGGGGCCGTGTTCGACAAGGTCCTGATCGCCAACCGGGGCGAGATCGCCGTCCGCGTCATCCGGGCGTGCCGGGAGCTCGGCATCCCCACCGTGGCCGTGTACTCCGAGCTCGACCGCGATGCCCTCCACGTCCGGCTCGCCGACGAGGCCCACGCCCTCGGCGGTCGGACGGCCGCCGAGTCCTATCTCGACACCGAGGCCATCCTCGGGGTCATCGAGCGTTCCGGGGCCGATGCCGTGCATCCCGGCTACGGCTTCTTCTCCGAGAACGCCGACTTCGCCCGCGCCGTCGCCGAGCGCGGGGTGACCTTCATCGGTCCCCCGCCGGAGGCCATCGAGATCATGGGCGACAAGATCTCCGCCCGCCGGGCCGCCGAGAAGGTCGGGGTGGCGGGGGTGCCGGGCACGACCGAACTCGTCACCGGCGCCCACGACGTCGAGGCGTTCGCCGCCGAACACGGCTGGCCCGTCGCCGTCAAGGCCGCCTACGGGGGCGGGGGTCGCGGCATGAAGGTCGTCGCCGGCCCCGACGAGATCGTCGAGGCGCTCGAGTCGGCACGCCGCGAGGCGCTCGCCTACTTCGGCCGCGACGAGCTCTACATGGAGCGCTACCTGGAACGGCCCCGCCATGTCGAGGTCCAGGTGTTCGCCGACGCCCACGGCCACTGTGTCCACCTCGGCACACGCGACTGTTCGGTGCAGCGCCGCCACCAGAAGCTGATCGAGGAGGCGCCGGCGCCCGGCATCGACCCGGCGGTCCTGACGGCCATGGGCGAAGCCGCCGTGGCCGTCGCCCGGGGCTGCGGCTACACGAATGCCGGTACCGTCGAGTTCCTCTACGAGGACGGCGCCTTCTACTACCTGGAGATGAACACCCGCCTCCAGGTCGAACACCCCGCCACCGAGGCCGTCACCGGCCTCGACCTCGTCGAGCTCCAGCTGCGGGTCGCCGCCGGAGAACCCCTCGGCTTCACCCAGGACGAGGTCGAGCTGCGGGGCCACGCCATCGAGGTCCGCATCAACGCCGAGGATCCCGCCGGCGGCGCCTTCCTGCCCTCGCCGGGCCGCATCACCCGTCTCCACACCCCCGACGGCTTCGGCACCCGTTTCGACACCGGCTACGACGCCGGCGACGAAATCAGCCAGTTCTACGACAACCTGGTCGGCAAGCTCATCGTGTGGGGGCGCGACCGCGACACCGCCATCGCCCGGGCCCGCCGGGCGCTGGGTGAGCTGAAGGTCGAGGGCGTCGCCACCACGGTGCCCGCCGATCTGGCCATCCTCGACCATCCCGACTTCCGGGGCCTGGCCCATTCCACCAAGTGGGTCGAACAGACCCTCGACCTCAGCGGTCTCGAGCCGGCGCCGGTCACCTCCACCGACGACGGCGACACCCCGCCCCGGGTGCGGCGAGACCTCGACGTCGAGGTCAACGGCCGGCGCTTCTCGGTGTCGATGTGGGTCCCCGAGTCGGTGCCGGCGGCGGCCGCCGCCCCCCGGGCGGCACGGCCCCGACGCGGTTCGAGCGGAGGCGGTGGCGGCGACGGACGGGTGACCGTGCCCATGCAGGGCACGATCGTCAAGGTCCTCGTGGCCGAGGGCGACACCGTCTCGGCCGGCGACACCATCTGCGTCCTCGAGGCCATGAAGATGGAGAACGCCATCACCGCCGACACCGACGGCACGGTCTCGGAGCTGAGGGTGGCGCCGGGCGACTCGGTCGGCGCCGGCGACCTCGTCGCCGTCATCTCCTGAGCGAACTCCCGAGCACCGATCCCGCGCCCCTCATCGCGACGGGCCGCCGCCTCGCGCCGGCGGGCCGACGGGCGCGGGTCAGGGGCTGCGCACGACGACCGTGTCGGCGGCCCGGTCGGGCCAGTTGCGCTTCAGGGTTCCCCCGAACACCGCCGACCCGTAGGTGACGACGATGGCCGCCGGGGCCAGCCGGAAGGCGTCGCCCACGAAGGCGGCGGCGATCACCACGATGATGCGGAGGGCCGACCGGTTGAGACCCGGGGCCGCCCCCGTGCGGCGATCGACGACGACCAGGCCGACGAGGCGTTTGCCCGGCGTGCGTCCCCACGCCCACACGGGAACCGTCTCGTAGAGGTACCAGAACACGATGACGGCGAGCCGGGCCCAGGCCGGCACGACGAAGGTGTCGTCGGGCTGGCGTTCGGCGGTCAGGGACAACAGGGTGAACCCGACCATCCCGACGATCACCGAATCGACCG
>RFFY01000082.1 GCA_003697065.1 Actinomyces sp.
ACCGACCCCGTCACCGCCGAGGGTCGGGTGGAGCTGCTCCATCACCTGCGGGAGCAGTCGGTGAGCCGGACCCTGCACCGCTACGGGAACCTGATCTGATCCGGGCCCTCGCCGACCCGGTCGTGATCCCGTCGGCCCCGATCCGACCCGGCCCCGGCTCAGACGCTCACGAGGCGGGTGACGATCGGCGGGAGCTCGTTCTCGGGCAGGAGGTAGCGGGCCAACAGGATCGTCTCGGTCCGCCCCTTGGTGTCGAGCCAGTTGCCGCTGCCGGGGTCGTCGGGGCCGACCAGGATCCGCACCCTGCCGTCGGGCTCACGCTCAGCGTGGGCGTCGTTGATGCACACCGACTGCCCGTCGCGGTACTCGGGGGATTCGAGCCACCAGTTGTTGAGATGCACGCTCCAATAGCGGCAGGGCGGGGGGTCGAGTTCGAGCTCGAGCGCCTCGCCGGGGGCGAGCCGCACATAGCAGAGCTGGTAGTGGTTGTGCGGGGTGCCGGCCATCTCCGAGACCAGCTCGGCGGCGGCCTCGTTCATCTGGTTGGGCCGCTGGCGGAGCTGGGCGGAGAGTCGCACGGTGGCTTCGTTCACCCACCGGAGCCCCGGGCCGACGATGCCGAGGAAGTCGACCAGCTGCCGGGCGTCGAGCTCGGGGCGGTGCCCAAGCTCGGGTTCGAGCTGTTCGACGTGGAAGGTCGCCGTGACCCCACCAGAACGGTCGTGGGTGTACTCGCGGATGATGACGAAGGCGGCGTCGTCGCCCAGATCGAGCCAGTTCGACCCGGGGTCGGGACCGCCGACGGTGAGAGTGAACGTGCCGTCGTCGGCGATGTCGAGTTCACCGTCGTGGAGGTCGGCCACCACGCGGTCGGTGATGCCTGACCGGTAGGCGGTGAAGGAGATGTAAGGCGAGGCTCCCCGGGTCCCCCGGATCCGGTACACGCCCGTGGGAACCACGTTGAACTGGTGGTAGATGGTGTCGGGGCAGTCGGCGAACAGCTTGCGGGTCGGTGACTCGGGGAGGAAGAGCTCCGGCTTCTGCCCCCGGGGGTACTCGAGGAACTGCTCCTCTCGGTAGGCGAGCTGGCGCAGGACGAAGCGCAGAGCATCGGCGCGGTCGGCATCGGTCGGCGCCGACTCGAGAGCGTCGAGACCCAGCTCCCGCAGGGCATCGGTGAACCCCGTCCACGCTTCGGCGAGCACCTGTCGGTTGTCTCCGTCCTCGAGAGTCACACACCCCTCCTGGCTACCCTCGGTCACCTCGATTCTCGCACGCGCTGTTCCACGGCCCCAGCGAGCGCGGGGCGAACCGGCGACCCCCACTCGGCGGGTCCGGCGAGCCGACGGCGGCTAGGGGCCGGGCCCATCGCGGGTTCGCGTCTTGTGGTTCGGTGACGGCGCTCGTGCCGACGCG
Source organism: Actinomyces sp. (assembly GCA_003697065.1). Taxonomy (GTDB): domain Bacteria; phylum Actinomycetota; class Acidimicrobiia; order Acidimicrobiales; family Aldehydirespiratoraceae; genus J010. Next base: position 1,417 of record RFFY01000082.1, read on the forward strand.
CCTGCAGCATGCGTGGTGGCCCAGCCCGGGGAACGCAGCTCTCGGTCGGGCGCACCACCCGGATGGACCCGGACGGGGTGCCAGGTACCGTCTCGGCGTCTCCGCAGCCGGATGATGCCGGTGTGGACTTGGGTGTGGCAGTGGGCGCACAGGGAGGCGAGCTGGTCGATGTCGGTGCGCCCACCGCCGCCGTAGGGCTCGACGTGGTGGGCATGCGTGTGAGCGAAGGGCGCCCCGCACACCACACAGCCCCCGTCGCGCAGGGCCAAGGCGATGCGTTGGGCCGCATCGGCGAGGCGGCGGGAGCGGCCGAGCCACAGGGGCCGGCCCGGCCCGTCGAACAGCGCCCCGCAGATACGC
>RFFY01000083.1 GCA_003697065.1 Actinomyces sp.
CCGATTCGTCGTCGCCGTCAACCGGGTCGGTGGCCGTGAGCTCGACGCCGTCGAGGAGCTCGCCGGCCACCTGGCTCCCGGGACCGAGCTGTTGGCCCTGGCGGCGCGGGACGGAGAGGCGCGGCAAGGGGAGGGACCGTGAGCGGCAACGGTGCACGGGGACCCGTGCCGCTCGAGGGTGGGCCTCGCCTCGACTGGCCCGAGTTCACCCGGCCCTGCGAGGAGTACTCACCTCCTCGACCTCCTCGCGGCCCCTGGTCCCCGACACCCCGGCTCTGCCGGAGCTGGATGAGACCGACGGCAGCCGGGTGATCGATCCCGTGGACGAACCCCTCGTGGCTGTGCGGCATCGGCGGATCCGCATCCTCGCCAACTACTGGCACGCCGGCTGGCGCCACGCCGTCGCCGAGACCTGGCTTCGGCGCACGGTCGCACGACGTCTCTATCAGGTGGCCGACGCGCTCGAACCCCGCTGGGGCCTCGCCGTTTTCGACGCCTGGCGCCCCCTCGAACTCCAAGCCGAGCTCTACGAGGCCGCCTACGCCGACCCCCGCACGCCGGCAGGGTTCATGGCGCCCGTGTCCGACGATCCCGCCGAACCGCCACCCCACCTCACCGGAGGCGCGGTCGACCTGACCCTCACCGTCGACGGTATCCCCCTGGCGCCGGGGTGCGGGTTCGACGACACCACCACCCGGGCGCGGGCCGCCGCTCTCGAGGACGAAGCCGGCGTCGACCGCGCCGTGCGCCGGTATCTCTACTGGTCGATGCGGCGTGAGGGCTTCATCGTGTTCGCCGGCGAATGGTGGCACTTCGAGCTGGGGACACGGCGTTGGGCGGCGATCACCGGGCGTCCCGCCCGTTACGGGCCGGCGTCACCGGCGAGTGCGGGGTGATCGCGGAAGTACTCGAGCGCTTCGGGGTTGGCGAGGGCCTCGACGTTCTTCACCGGTCGTCCGTGGATGACCTCTCGGACGGCCAGCTCCACGATCTTGCCGCTGCGGGTGCGGGGGATGTCGGGGACCTGCCCTATGACGGCGGGAACGTGGCGGGGGGTGCAGCCGTCGCGGATCGTCCGCCGGATCCGTTGGGCGAGCTCGTCGGTCAGCTCGACACCGTCACGCAGCACGACGAACAACACGATGCGCACGTCCCGACCGGCATCGGACTCGACGTCCTGGCCGACCACGATGGCCTCCAAGACCTCGGGCACCTTGTCGACCTGCCGGTAGATCTCCGCGGTGCCGATCCGGACACCGCCGGGATTCAAGGTGGCGTCGGAGCGCCCGTGGATGATGATGCCGCCGTGTTCGGTCCACTCGGCGAAGTCGCCCTGGTGCCACATGCCGGGAAAGCGCTCGAAGTAGGCGGCCCGGTACCGTGAGCCGTCCGGGTCGCCCCAGAAGCCGAGGGGCATCGACGGAAACGGGTTGCGGCACACGAGCTCGCCGCGCCGACCCGGGGGAAGGGACCGCCCCTCGTCGTCGACCACGTCGATGTCGAGCCCGAGACCGGGGCGCTGGATCTCGCCGGGCCACACCGGCGATGTCGGATCCCCGGCGACGAGACAACCGCACAGGTCGGTCCCGCCCGAGATCGAAGCCAGGTGAACATCGGGGCTGATGTCGCGGTAGACGGTCTCGAAACCCTCGGCGACCAGGGGTGAGCCGGTCGACGTGATGGTGCGCACCGAGGACAGGTCGTGCGTGGTCGCCGGTCGTAGTCCGCGCTTGGCCACGGCCTCGATGAATTTGGCCGAGGTCCCGAAGAGGGTGATGCGGGTGTCGGCGGCGAGGTCGAAGAGCCTTGCGGCGTCAGGGTGGAACGGGGACCCGTCGTAGAGCACGAGGGTGGCGTCCGACGCCAGGCCCGAGGCGAGCCAGTTCCACATCATCCAACCGGCGGTGGTGAAGTAGAACACCCGATCGCCGGGGCGTACGTCGCAATGCAGCTGGTGTTCGACGAGGTGTTTCAGCAGCACACCCCCGGCGCGGTGGACGATGCACTTGGGCTTGCCGGTCGTACCCGATGAGTACAGGACGTACCAGGGGTGGTCGAAGGGGAAGCGTTCGAAGTCGGGCTGGCGGGGCCCATGACCGGCCAGCCAGTCCTCCAGGCTCACGGCGTCGGCGATCTCGCCTGTTCCGCCGTCCCCGAGGAAGGGCACGACGACGACCCGCTCCACCGAGTCGAGTCGCCGGCGCGCCTCGGCCAGGACGCCGAGGCGGTCATGGATGCGCCCGGCATAGGCGTAGGCGTCACAGCCGAACAGGATCCGGGGTCGGGTCTGGCCGAAGCGGTCGACGGCGCCGTCGACCCCGAAATCGGGCGAGGTCGAGGTGAACACCAGGCCGCTGGCGGCGGCGGCCAGCATGACGGCGTAGGTCTCGGGGATGTTCGGAAGCCAGGCAGCGACGACGTCGCCGGGACGGAGACCGTCGGCCCGGAAGGCCTCCTGGATCCGTCCGACGAGAAGGCGCAGCTCGTACCACGTCATCTGGCGGCGGGTCACCTCGGGCCGAAGGTCGGGATCCTCACCCCGGAAGACGAGCGCCGGTGTGTCGTCGTCACGACCCAGCAGGTTCTCGGCCACATTGAGGCGCGCCTCGGGGAAGAAGCGGGCGTCCGGCAGCTCGTCGGCGGGGACGAACACGGTCTCGCCGGGCTCGCCGACGACGCCCAGGTTCTCCCACGCGGCGCGCCAGAAGCTGCCTGGATCGGCGACCGACCAGCGGTGGAGATCCTGGTAGTCGTGACGACCGACGGCCTCGCAGAAACGAGCCAGGTTGGTGGTGGCTGCCCGATCTGGTGGCGGGGACCAGATGGGTTCGAGGGCGCGGGACTCCATGCGGGGGACGCTAGTCCTCCGATGTGGTCCGTCAGCGGCCGCCTTCGGCGTGTCGTCGTCGGTGACAGGGCGCGCAGCGCAGCACGAGCTCGTCGACCACGGTGCGGCCGGTGATCTCGAAGGGGGGATCGTGGTCGTACTCGAGCAGGTCGCTTCGCCCACAGTCGACGCAGACCCTGTCCCGTTCCTTGACGACACGTTTCTGACGGACGCTGGGATGGCGACGCCGAGACGAGGCATCGACGGGTCGCCCCTCGGCATCGTGGATCAGCGCTCGGAGAAAGGCTGTGGGCGCCAGTCGTTCGACCACGGTGTCCGTCAGCGGGGTTCCGTCGTCGAGATGGCAGCCGTCGCCGCGGACGTGGATGACGATCTCGGTGTCGACGCCCGCGCCGCCGTCGCGGCACACCACCACCAGGGCGTCGGCACGCTGCTGGGCCAGGGTCGGCGCGTCGACGCCGGGTACAGGTGCCGTCTCGCTCCCGCGCGACGCGCCCGCGGACGCGTCGCCGCCGGGTACAGGTGCCGTCTCGCTTGTCCCGGACGCGCCCGCGGACGCGTCGCCACCCTCGACCGGCGCGCCCGCGGACGCGCCGTCGCGGGATGCGGCCCGAACCTGCCCGGTGTCGCCCGCGCCGTCGTGGCGTGGGAGCGATCCGCTCCTGGCTCGGCGGGCGACCTCGGCGTCGATGGCAGCCATGACCACTGCCGCATCAGCGGGAGGGAGACGGAAGGTGCCGACCACGGCGCCGTCGGGTTCGACGCGGGTCACCAGGTAGCGACTCGCCCGCAGGCGGGCGTCACGGACGATGGGATCCTCCCGCCCCTGGGACCAGCCGGCCAGGGCAGCGCCGAGCCGGTCGGCCGAAACGCGACGGGCGAGGTCGGCGAGCTCCTCTTCGTCGCGGGGATCGGCGAAGCGGGTGAGAATCCTGACCTTGGCGTAGGAGAGTCGCCGGCTGGCGAACGCCTCGTCGAAGATCGGGAACGAGCGCAGCGCCCGCCCGACGCGGATCCACTC
>RFFY01000566.1 GCA_003697065.1 Actinomyces sp.
GGCGCCTCGCCAGGGGCCGGAGCGGCGTTCGTCGGGGCGGTGGGGGGATCGGTGTGCATCTGCGCATTGTGGGCCGGTGCGTCGTCCGGGGGTGGAATCGGCAGCGGCGGCGGGTGAGAGCCGTCGGTGTCCTCGTGGCCTCGATGGTTCTGGCGCGACTCGTGGCCGTCGGGAGCGTCATGGGTGGTATCGGAGCTGCCGCCCACCCATCCCGACCGGGCTTCCGGCCCGCGACGCCACCCGATGGGTCCGCCCGTGACGAGCAGATCGAATGGCTGGTCGCCACCTACGGGCCCCTGGCCTACCGGGTCGCGTACTCGATCCTGGGCGACGCGGGGCTGGCCGAGGACGTCGTGCAGGAAGCCCTCGTGAAGGCCTGGACCTCGATGCCGTCGTGGGAGGGCGACACACCGGTGCGGTGGCTGCGCCGGGTGGTCCGCAACACGGCCATCTCGGCGCTGCGGAGCCGTTCGCGGCTCGAGTTCACCGACGATCTGGGCGAGTCGGCCGCCGCGGGTGAGGTCCACGCCCAGGTGGAGGGGCGGGAGAAGGTGCAGGCCATGGCGCGGGCCCTCGCCACCCTCGACGAGCTGTCGCGGACCCTGATCGTGTTGCGGGAGACCGACGAGCTCGGTTACGCCGAGATCGCCGACATCGTGGGACTGACGCCCTCCGCGGTCAAGGCCAAGCTGTACCGCGCCCGACACCAGTTGAAGTCGGCGATGAAGGAGTGGGACGCGTGAGACGACGGGTCAGCGACAGGGCACTGAAGCGCTGGCTGGCCACCGGCCGCCCCGCGTGGGTCGGCGAGAGGGTCGCCACGGATCCGGCCGTCGCGAGCCGGGTCGAAGCCCTCACCGCTCTCGGCGAGGCCGAGCGGGCGGCCCTGGACGCCCTCGTGTCACCGACGCCGGGCTTCGTGGGACGGGCGGTGGCCGGCGTCCGCTCCCGCATCGACACCCTCGAGACCCTGGGGGTCGTGGTCGACCTGCTCGGGCTCGGCCTGCGCACCGGCCGGACCCTCGCCGA
>RFFY01000084.1 GCA_003697065.1 Actinomyces sp.
CGCACGACGATCCCCTCGGACGCCCCGATCAGCTCGTCGTGGCTGACGACGCCGGCGTGGCTGTGGAACTCGCCACCCGCCACCAGATCGACGAGGTAGCGCCGCTTCTTGCGGTCGATGAGCAGGACCGAGTCGCCGACGGCGAGGGGACGGGCGCTCATCGGGATCCCCGCCGGCGCCCGAGCTCGACCGGGACCGCAGCGGTGGCCGCCTCGACGAGACGGCAGAAGGCGCACACCTCCCCCGGTGTCGGGGCCCCGCAGCGCGTGCACGGCGACAGGCCCTCGCGGCCGAGGTCGCTCTCGGTGGCGAAGCGCTCGGAGGCCCGCTCGAGGAAGCCGAAGTAGAAGGCGTGCTTGGCCCCCGGCGACATGGCCTCGATCTCGTTGAGGGCCGCCTTGTAGGCGAGATGCTTGTTGCCGGCGCTCAGGGGACACTCGTCGACCAGGTAGTCGATGCCGCGCAGCAGGCAGTAGGCGGCGGTCTCGCGTTCGGTGAGCCGGATGAGGGGTTTGACCTTGCGGGGGAACCCGTCGCGGGCCTCGAGCACGGGCCGTTGGCGCCCCAGGTACTCGGGGTCCCAGCGCAGCACGTTGCCGAAGAGCACCGCCGCCTCGTCGTCGAGGTTGTGGCCGGTGGCGACGGCGTCGTAGCCGCCCCGGCGGGCGGCCTCGTCGAAGAGATGGCGCTTGGACAGACCACACGCCGAACACGGGTTGCGGCGCGCCGCCCGCGACCCGTGGGGGACGTCGAAGCCGTGGTCCCGGCGCAGATCGACGGTGTGCAGGGTCAGGCCCCGCTCCCGGGCGAAGCGCACGGCATGATCGGTCGAGGTGTCGCTGTAGTCGCCGATCCCGAGACCCACGTAGAAGCCGTCGACCCGGTAGCCGAGCTCGAGGAGGAGATCCCACAGGGCCAGGGAGTCCTTGCCCCCGGAGACGGCCACGAGGACGCGGTCGTCGGGTTGCAACATGTCGAAGGCGTCGATGGCGCGCTTCACCTGGTCGCGGCACAGACGCAGGAAGTGCTCACGGCAGAAGTTGGCGTTGTGGCGCCGGATGTCGATCACCGCCGGCCCGCGGCAGACGCGGCACTTCACCGCCGCCTCCCCACCGGCCCGCCCCGCCCCACCCCGGAGGTGGCGGTGTCGGCACCCCCGGAGATGACCGACCGCACCTCGACGACGGCATCGTCGGCCAGATGGGCGTCACCCGGGACGAGTTCGCCGTCGACGATCACGAGGTGCGACTCCCGGTTGAGCTCGAGCTGGGCGAGCAGGGCGTTGACGGTGCGTGGCCCGGCCACCTCGATCTCGCGTGTGGGGTTGCGCAGGATGACCTTCACCGCCTCATCATGGCGGCCCGTCGGCCCGGCGCCACCCCGGCGGTCCCCCACCGGTGACCACGCCGCCCGAACGGGTCGGCGCCATCTGTCAGCCGGCGCCCTCGTCGGGAGGCAGATGGCGGATCACCAGCCCCTCCCCCACCGCCAGGCGCTCCGAGAAGCGCACCGGCATCGGACCCCGCTTGGTGACCCGGCGAGACCAGGCGCCCAGACGGAGCAGGACGAACACCACCAGCCAGGGCCGCGAGCCCCCGAGAAGACCCTCGCGTAGGGCCCGGTAGCGGATGGTCCGGGCGAGATGGGCACGGCCGGGGATGGCCACGACGCCTCCTCAGATCCGGCGGATCTCGACGACCGTCGACCGGGTCCGCCCCACCCGCTTGCCGAGCAGGTAGGCCACGACGAGAGCCAGGACGCCCGCCAGCACCAGGACGGGGATGGCGCGCTCGCGGACCTCGCCCGCCGTGCCGTCGATTTCGTCCTTGAGGGCCCGAAAGGACGCCTCGAGGTCGTCGGGGGTGATGCGTCGGTCGGTCACGGTGGACTCCTTCGCGTGGTCGCCGTCCCGTGTCACCCCAGGCTCCTCTTCGTCACGAGACGGGCGAGCAGGGCGACGACGAGGACAACGGCGACGAGGGTCAGGGCGTGGGGTGCCCACGAGAGATTCCCGGTGAAGGCCGACCCGGTCTCGGTCTGCAGGGCCCGCAGCAGAGCGAGGCTGAGCTCGAGCAGGCCGATGGCCATGGCGATGCTGCCGGCGACACCCCAGCCGATCCAGCGTCCCACCCCGCGCAGGGGCTCGACGGTCTCTTGACGGACGTAGGCCTTGACGAGATCGAAGGTGTCGGCGGCGTTGGCCCGCGACGTCGGGGCGGGGCCGGCGGTCGAGTCGTTCATGTGTCCTCCCGGGAGCGGTCACCCTAGCGTCCCGGCCCCGTCGGCCGGGCCCAGTCGCTCGGCGAGATCGGCGGCCTCACCGAGGAGACGCCGTGCGCGCACCAGCCGGGTGACCGGATCGGGCGCCTCGAGGAGGCTCTGGCGATCGAGGGGGCCGAGGGGCGCGGTGGCCGCCACCCACCAGGACAGCTCGGTGAGAGACCGGGGGTCGGACGGATCGACGCGGGGCGGCCGCGGCCCGTGGAGATGGCGCAGGGGGGCGCCGACGACCCAGCGGGTGGGGCCGAGCACCCGGACCAGACGCACCAGACGCAGGAGCTCCCCGACGACCGTCGCCACCAGTTCGGCGCCATCGGGGCCGGGGTCGGGGGTCTCGTCGTCGAGCACCCGCACCACCCCGCGTGGATGGGGATCGTCGGGTAGCCACCGTTCGACCCGACACCGGCGCAGAGCCGTCAGCTCGAGCAGCCAGCGCCCCTCGGCGGGGGCGGCGCGCCGCACGGCCACCGCCACGCCGACCGAGCGCCTCTCGTCTCCCCCTCCGACCTCGGATCCCCTCTCCACCAGCACCACGCCGAAGTGGCCGAGCGGCCCGGCACGACCGATGCTCACCCGGTCGCCGTCGGCGGCGAGTCCGAGCCGACCGACCAGGGTGAGGTAGCGGGGTTCGAACACCCGGACGGTGAGGGCGACGCCGGGGACCAGGGCGGTCTCGAGGGGAAAGAGGGGATGGTCGTCGACGAGGGCGGCGGAGGGAGCCGTCACGGGGCCGGGGTCACCACGACCGTTGCCGGGGGCTCGGGTGACAAGGCGTCGACGTCGGGGCCGTAGGGATGATTGGCCACGCCGCGGATCAGGGTGGTCTGGAGCTCGTTGCAGCTGCCGAGGCGGGCGCCCACCCCCTCGCCGTTGGCGATCATGGCGAAGGTCACCACGTCGCCGTTGTCGGCGACGGTGAGGCCGGCCAGGGCGGTCACGTCGTTGAGGGTTCCCGTCTTCGCCTCGACGTCGCCGCGGGCGCTCGGATCGTCGACGAGGCAGCGCGCCAGGGTCCCCGACTCGCCCACGACGGCCAGGCCGTCGGCGATGACCGAGTCGGGTCCGGACCGCCGCAGGATCTCCTCGACCAGCCGGCAGGTGATCCGGTTGAGGCTGGACAGTCCGGATCCGTCGGCGATCTGGATGGTCGTTGTCTCGCCGTCGAGGGTTCGCCCCTGCACGGGATAGCCCGCCCGGTCGAGGGCCTGGGCGACGGCGAAGACGGCGAGGCCCCGCTGGGCACCGACACCGGAGCGCACCCCGATCTCCTTCAGGAGCATCTCGGCGGTGGTGTTGTCGGAGTGACGCAGCATGCGGCCGATGATCTCGCCGATGGTCGGCGACTCGACGACGCCGAGCGAGATGCGCTCCGAGACGGCGGGGGCGACCTCGTTACGCGACGAGCCCCGGATCACGAGGCCCCGCTCCTCGAGCAGGTCGTCGAAGAGACGGGCGGCGGCGAGGGCGGGATCGGAGGCCCGGGAGTTCTGGCGCCGGTTGGGCTCGTCGGGCCAGGCCGTGTAGCCGTCGTTGACCAGCAGGGCCGACAGGGGGCCGGCCTGGTTCTGGGTGCGGAACTCGGCCTTCCAGATGGGGTTGCCGTCCCCGTCGACCTCGCCGGTGTAGTCGCGCTCGGCCGGCGTGTACTTCGACTCGTCGCCGACGACGCCGCCGGTGATCTCGACGATGCCCCGTGAGGCGAGTTCGTTCGCCACGGCGTCGGCGAGCTCGGTCAGGTCGGTGTGGACGCGCGGCTCGTCGTAGCGCTCGATGTAGTCGGGGGTGGACAACACGGGATCGCCGCCGCCGACCAGCCACAGGTCGCCGTCGAGAACCCCGTCGGCGATGGGAGCGTCGGCCCGTATCACGGCCTCGGTGCGGTAGCGGTCGTCGGGGGGCGCCACCTCGAGGAGGGCGGCCGCCGTCACCAGCTTCATGGCCGAGGCGGGGACGAGGAGCAGGTCGTCGTCGGCGGCGAGGATGACGGTGTCGTCGCGGTGCACGCTGAGACAGGTCGTGTCCGGGGCCTCGGCGCTGGCGAGGACGGCGCGGACCTCGTCGGTGAGCAGGCGGTCGTCGAGGGGCTGGCGCAGCCACTCGGGGGCGCGTCGGGCCGACAACAGGGGCGTGGTGACGATCTCGACCGGGTCGGCGGAGGGCCGGGCCACGCCGGGATCGGCGGCGGAGTCCTCGCGGCGGGCCTGCACGGCGGCGGCGACGGCCACGGCGAGAAGGAG
>RFFY01000085.1 GCA_003697065.1 Actinomyces sp.
ACCGACCCCGTCACCGCCGAGGGTCGGGTGGAGCTGCTCCATCACCTGCGGGAGCAGTCGGTGAGCCGGACCCTGCACCGCTACGGGAACCTGATCTGAGCCCGGCCCTCGCCGACCTGCCGGGTCCCTGGTGTCTGCACCCGTCCCTGGACCCGGCCCGACCCCCGATCGCCGATCGACAACCACTGTCCGCGTATCTATTCTTGCTCTACGTGGGGCACGTCCGACGGCACGACGATCCGGCGCACGTCGATCGGGCGTGGACGCCGGACCCACCCCCCACGAGACCATGACGGCGGCCGACCTCGCCGGTCGTCGCGTCCTGCTCCGCCGACTCGACGAGTTGATCGGCGCTCTCCTCGACCACGACGCCGGCGCGGCGCTGGTGCTCACCGGGCCCGCCGGGATCGGCAAGACGGCCGTGCTCGACGTGGTCGCCGAGCGCCTGGCCCGCCGCGGCGTGCAGCCCCGACGGATCCGGGGCGACGAGATCACCGCCACCGAGCCGTTCGCCGCCTTCGCCGGCCTCCTCGATGGTCCGTCCCCCCGCGACGACCCCGCCTCCCGCCTCGACGCCACCGCCGTCGTCTCGTCTCTGCTGAACGCGGCGGCACCGCCGGTTCGCGCCCTCGAGGCCGTCGTCGATCTCTTCGACGGGCGCGATCCCGCGGCCCTGCTCGTCGACGACGCCCAGTGGTGCGACCGCTGGTCACTGGCGGCCCTGCGACGCCTGATCCGCCTCACCCGGCATCAGAATCTGCTCATCGTCCTCACCTGGCGGACGGGGCAGGCCCCATCCGACGAGGCCCTCGAACGACTGGCGGTCGAGACCCGTCTCGACCTCGACCCCCTGTCCCCGTCCGAATCCGAGGCCCTCCTCGCCCGCCTCCTCGGTGGTCCGCCCGGTCCCGCCCTGAAGGAGCTGGCCGCCGCCTCGGGCGGCAATCCCCTGCACCTGGTGGAGCTCGTCCGCCACGCCGGCGATCGCCTGATCGACACCGGAGCCGGGATCGACCTGGTCGACCCGGAACCCGCCCGGTCCCTGCGGGCGCTCATCGGCGAGCGCCTGGGCAGGCTCCCGGCCTCGGCCCTCGAGCTCGCCGGACAGTGCGCCGTGCTGGGGACCGCCTTCCCCTTCGACGCCCTGTTGGCGGTGTGCTCCCCCCTCTCCCCCACCGACCTCCTCGGGCGGCTCCACTCCCTCGTCGAGACCAACGTCGTGGCCCTCGACGGCGACACCGTCCGCTTCGTGCACCCCACCCACCGCGAGGCGATCGAAGCGGCCCTCCCCGGCGTCGTCATGCAGGAGCTCCACCGACGGGCCGGCGACGCCCTGAGCGAGGGCTTCCCCACCCGGGCCCTGTGGCACTGCGCCGTCGGCACGGTAGAGCCCGACGAGACACTCGCCCGACGCATCATCGAGCACGCCGAGGCCGACGCCCTGGCCGAACCCGACGCCATGTCGCGAACCCTGAAGGCGGCCGTCCGCCACGCCGGGACGCCCGAAGACCGTGGTCGCCTCACCTCGCTGCGGGCCTGGCTGCTCGTCATCGCCGGCCAACCCGACGAGGCCTTGGCCCTCCTCGGCCCCGATCCCTCCGCCTACTCGGCCAACGACCGCATCACCGCCGCTCTGGCCCACTTCCTGCGTCTCGAACACGCCCGCGCCCGGGAGCTGCTGGCGGCGCCGTCCGACCACGACGACCCGTTCGCCCAAGGGTCGCTCCCCCACGCCGAGGGCGACGCCGGTGTGCTCCCCGGCGAGCGCCAGGCCGTGACCGCTCTGCTCGCCCTGGCCGGCGCCGGCGACGAGGTCATCCCCGCCGGGCGAGCCGCACTCGCCGAGAACCCGCCGCCGGAGATCGAGGCCCTGGCCCGCCTGTGCGTCGGACGCGGACTCGCCACCATGCACGAGTACGAGGCCGCCCTCGAAGAGCTGCGGCTCGCGGTCGAGGCGGCCGACCGCTCCCCCGACGGGCGCGGCCACCTCTACAACCCGTGGGCCATGTACGGCGCCACCGCTCTCGACCTCGACCGCCACGACGAGGTCGGGCGCGCCGTCTTCCGGGGCGCCGCCATCGCCTCCCGGATCGGCTCGAGCGCGGGCGGCATCCTGTACGACTCCCTGGCGGCCTCCCTCGCCTGGCGGCGGGCCCAGGGCGATCGTGCCTTCGCCCACGCCGACGCCGCCGCCACCGCCAGCGAGGACACGGGCGCTCTGATCGCCGTGGCCTGGTGCCTGGCCCTCGCCGCCCTGAGCGAGCTCGACCGTGGTGCCGACCGGTCGGCAGCCCGACTCCTGGACACCGCCGACGCCCACCTCGACAGGGGAAGGGCGATCCTCGGCATCGACTTCCTCGTACTCGCCCGGGCGCGCGCGGCGCTCGAGGCGAACGACCTCGACGGGGCGCGGCGCCAACTCGACGACGCCTGGGATCTCTTCGCCGCCCTCGGGATCGGCAACTGTCATCCGGTCCTCGCGCCCCTGCTGGTGCGCCTGCACCTGTGGACCGGAGGCGAGCGGGGTCCCGCCATCTGCGCCGAGATGGACCGGATCGCCGAACGCTCGCGGGCGCCCGGACTGGGCGCCCTCGCCCAGGGGTGCCGGGCCCTGCTCGACGGCGACGGCGAGGGCCTCGAGTCGGCGGCCCGGGCCCTCGATGCCGCCGGCCGCCACAGCGACGCCCTCGACGCCCGCTTGGCCCGGACGGGACTCTCGGTGTCGGTCGACCGTGCCGACGCCGGCCGGGCCTTCGCCCGCATGGCCGAGATCTCACCCGACCATCGGGGTCGCATCCGCACGGCGTGTCGCCTATGGGGAGCCGCGTGGCCGGGCACCCGACCCGACGAGGCCGTCGCCGACCTGGCCCGGCTCACACCGACCGAGCGGGCCATCGCCGAGCTGGTGGCGAACGGCTTGTCCAACGCCCAGATCGCCGCCGAGCGCTACGTGTCGACGCGCACGGTCGAGTCCCACCTGGCCCGCATCTACCGCAAGCTCGGCATCTCGAGCCGCTCCCAGCTCGTTCGTCTCTGGCTCGTCGGCTGACGCTCTGGCTCGTCGCCTGACGCCGGTCGCGCCGTCGATCCCGGATTCCGGCGACCCCGCGGGCGCCGATTTGCGTGATTTCCCCGATGCCGGCGGGACGGGACTCTTCCTACGGTCGAGGGGACCGACCCGCCACCCGGCCAGGAGGGGGAACCATGACCTCGCAACCCACGCGCGCGCGCCGACGCCCACGACGATCCCGCTCCTTCGCAGCGGGGCTGATCATCGGCTCGCTCGTGGCCGGCGGCGTCGCCGCGGCGTCGGTCTCCTTCGACGACGTCCCGACGGGGAAGTTCTACGAAGCGCCCGCCGAATGGGCCAAGGCCAACGGCATCACGACCGGCTCCCCCGCCGGATCCCGCACCTTCAAGCCCGAAGATCCCGTCACCCGCGGCGAGTCGGTCACCTTCCTCAAGCGCTACGACGACGCCATCGTCCAGCCCGCCCTCGCCGACACCCTCGCCACCTTGACGTGCGCCAACGGCCAGATCGCCTACCTGTCCGGCTCCACCTGGTCCTGCGGGGTGCTCACCGTGTCCACACCGTCAGGCGGCGGCTCGCCGACCATCACCATCCAGCCCGCGCCCTGAGGGGCGGCACCCGTGACGAGGCGAGCGACGACGCCAGTGACGACGCCAGTGACGACGCACGTGACCAGGACCGAGCACGACCGAGTGAGCACGACATGACAAGGCAGACAGGATCCTTCCGCCCCCGGCCGGCGTCCCCGGCATCCCCCCGGCCGTCGCTGCCGTCAGCGGGCGGCCCGAGTCGCGGCCGACGCCCCCAC
>RFFY01000567.1 GCA_003697065.1 Actinomyces sp.
ACGCGTCGGACCAACCCGCTGACGCGCCCGCCGACGCGTCGGACCAACCCGCTGACGCGCCCGCGGACGCGTCACTCGAGCCCAACGCCACGGTGGAGCGGGTCGTCGACGGCGACACGATCATCGTCGACATCGGTGGTCAGCGCGAGCGCGTCCGCCTTATCGGCATCGACACCCCCGAATCCGTCGACGAGAACCGCCCCGTGCAGTGCTACGGCCACGAGGCCTCCGCCTTCGTCACCGACCTCCTACCCCCGGGCACCCCCGTCACCCTCATCCTCGACGCCGAGACCCGTGACCAGTACGGGCGTCTGCTCGCCTACGTCGTGCGCTCCTCCGATCAGCTCTTCGTCAACCTCACCCTCCTCGAGCTGGGCTACGCCGACACCCTCACCATCGAGCCCAACGATCACTACGCCCGGCGCTTCGAGAGCGCCGCCGCCGAGGCCCGGGCCGAGGGCCGGGGCCTGTGGGGGGTGTGCGGGGGCCCCGACGTGCCCCTCGGCTGACAGCGCATCGGCCCCATCCGACCCCCCGCCCGGAGGCGGATCGAGTGGGGCCGTTGCTAGCGTCGGCGACGTGGACGACCTGGCGCCCCGCCTCGGACACGATCCCGGGACCCGTCTCGTCATCGTCACCGCCGACGAGATGGGCACCACCCACGCCGCCACGGTGGGTGCTTACACGGCCCTGCGTGACGGCGTCGCCACCAGCGCCGGACTGGTGATGCCCGGACCCTGGTCCCGCCACGCCGCTCGCCTCTACCGGGGCGACGACATCGGCGTGCACCTGACCCTCAACGCCGAGCTGGAGTGCTTCCGGTGGGGGCCGCTCACCGCCGCCCCCTCCCTCCTCGACGGCGACGGCGGCTTCCCGCGCACCCTCGACGACCTCTGGGACCACGCCGACGTCGACGAGGTGCGCCGCGAGTGCCGGGCCCAGATCGAGCGGGCGATCCTGTGGGGTTTCGACATCACCCACCTCAGCAGCCACCGGGGGGCACTCCAGAACCGACCCGAGTTCTTCGACGTCCTGCTCGAGTTGGCCTGCGACTTCGACCTGCCCCTCCGCCTCGACGGTGACGAGGCCGAGGACGCCGTCGGCTTCCCCTTCCGCCGCCTGGCCCGCGAGGCGGGGATCCTGGCCCCCGACCGGGTCGTCGCCGGGCGCGGCACCGACCCCGCCGACCTCGTCGCCGCCCTGGCACCGGGCGTGACCGAGGTGCTCTTCGCCCCCGCCGTCGACAGCGACGAGGGGCGCGCCGCCGACCCCCGGGCCCAGGCCCGGGTCGAGGACCTCCACCTTCTCACCGCTCCCACCCTGAGCCGGGCCCTCGCGGAGGCCGGGGTCGTCGTCATCGGCTACCGCCGGCTCCGGGACGCCCAACGACGACGCTGAGCCGGACCCTCGCCGACTCT
>RFFY01000568.1 GCA_003697065.1 Actinomyces sp.
CGGCTTGCGGTGCGCCGTGTGGCGCGGCGGGTCCATGGCGAGGAGCATGCCCCGCATCTGTTCGAGGCTCGCCGGGTCGAGGTCCTCGAGGACGACCCCACCGGCGGAGGCGGAGAAGATCTCGGGGTGGCGGGCCACGTGGACCACGTCGCGGTGGCGCAGCACCGCCCAGTAGCCGGGCTGGTCGGGCATGTCCTGCCAGACCACGGGGCTCTCGCGGCGCAGGCGGGCGAAGAGCTCGTGGGGTGGTCCCGCCACGTAGATCCCGGGATCGAAGATGTCGACGGCGGCGTTGGTCACCCCACCAGGTTCGCGCCCGACAGCGACGCCGTCAGGTCCGCTCGTGGGCCGCCGGGTCGGCACCCGCTGGGTCGCGATTCGCCCGGCGGGGGCTCACAGGACGGTTTCGCGCAGGATCGAGGTGGGCAGCCACACCGTGCCCCGGGGTGATTCGACGGCGCGTTCCCAGCGCCCCCGACGGCGGCGGCGTCGCCCGGCGGGCAGGGCGGTGGCGTCGCCGCGGAAGGCGAAGGTGTCGTCGCCCACGACGGCGTCGGGCGGGACGCCGACGATGTCGACGAGGCGCCGGCGTCGGCTCAGGAGCCCCGGGGCGGCCACGAGGGCGAGCTGCCAGGCCAGCCCCGACACGACGGCCAGGGCCGGGACCTCGAGTTCGAGCAGGGCGCCGTAGGCGTCGGTGATCACCGGCAGGACGGCGGGCGCCCGCTGGGGCCGGGGCGGTGGCGTGCCGGGCGCCCGGCCGCCGGCGCCGTCGTCGGCCCGGAAGCGGCCGGTGGTGGTTCCGGTCGCGCCCTCGCCGGTGGACCGGGGCAGGCGGGCGGGGGGTGTGGCGGCGCTGACGGCGGCGAGGAGTTCGCCCGGATCGTCGAGATCGACCACGACCGGCGGGGCCGCACCGTCGGGGTCGACGACGAGCGCCGGATCGGTCGCCCCGCCGTCGGTGCGGGGGTCGGGTTCGTCGCCGGCGTCCGGACCCCCGGTGTCGTCACCGCCGAGCGGGACGACGCCCGCCGCCGGGCTCCCGCCGCTGTCGCCGGTCTCGTCGGTGTCGTCGGGCGCCAGGGTCGTGGTCGTCGTGGTGCTGGTCGTGGTCGTGGTCGTGGTCGTGGTGGTGCGGGGCGCACGGCGTGGTAGCGGCGCCGGCTCCGAGCGGGGGACGAGGGTCGTGGTGGTGGTCGGGCCCGGATCGCGGGAGGGCGCCAGGGTCGTCGTGGTGCTCGTGGGTGCCGTCGTGGGCGAGGTGGTCGGGTAGGTCGGCGAGACGGCGACGGTGGTGGTCGTCGTGGTGGTCGAACCGGTCGGGCCGGTCGGGCCGGTCGCCGGGTACTGGAGGGGCGCGGGCGAACCTGCCGTCTCGGCGGCGTCGGCCCCGACGCCGGCCAGGGCCCAGGCGGCGACCAGGGCGGCGGTCACCAGGTAGATCGCGGCGACGACGGCCCCGACCCCGGGGCGCCGCGCCGGCGCCTCGCCGGACCGCTCGGTCGTCACGCCGTGGCTCCCGCCGTCGCCAGGGGCTGGTGGCGTTCGGCCCGTGGGTCGACGGCCAGGACCACACGCCAGCCCTCGCGCCCGGCGTCGGTGACCCGTTCGAGGGTCAGGCCCAGGGCTGCCGCCAGGCGGCGGGCGACCAGGGCGGCGGC
>RFFY01000086.1 GCA_003697065.1 Actinomyces sp.
CCCCTCGAGGACACCGAGACCATGGCCACCGTGGGTGGGGGCGATGCCGAGGTCGCCGCCCTCTTCGAGTTCGAGCCCTCGCCCGAGGCGGTGCTCGAGGCCCTCCTGCCCCGCTACGTCGAGGCCCGCCTGTTCGGCGCCCTCCTCGACGCCGCCGCCTCCGAGCACGCCAACCGCCAGCGGGCCATGAAGGCCGCCACCGACAACGCCGAGGATCTGATCGTCCGCCTGTCGCGGGAGATGAACCAGGCCCGCCAGGACGCCATCACCACCGAGATCATGGAGATCGTGGGCGGCGCCGAGGCGCTCGGCCAAAGCGACGTCGCCCGCGAACTCGCCGCTCTTATCATCGACATCGACGCCGAAGCCACGGCGTGACCCCAGGAGACCCACTGATGACCGTCACCGAGACCGAGCGCAAGACCGGGCGCATCGTCGGCATCGCCGGCCCCGTCGTCGACGTCGAGTTCCCGCCCGGGCACCTGCCGGAGATCAACACCGAGCTCGAGTTCACGATCACCGTCGACGGCCGAGACGTCCGCGTCCCCGCCGAGGTCGCCATGCAGATCGGCCACAACCGGGTGCGGGCCATCGCCCTGCGCCCCACCGACGGCCTCACCCGGGGCGTCGAGGTCCGCAACACGGGTCACGGCATCCTCGCCCCCGTGGGCGACGGGACCCTGGGTCACGTGTGGAACGTGATGGGGGAGTGCCTCGACACCCCCGGTCACGACACCGAGGAGCACTGGCCCATCCACCGTCCCGCCCCGGCCTTCGACAGCCTCGAGCCGTCGGCTCAGATGTTCGAGACGGGCGTCAAGGTCATCGACCTGCTCACCCCCTACAAGCAGGGCGGCAAGATCGGTCTGTTCGGCGGTGCCGGCGTCGGCAAGACGGTTCTCATCCAGGAGATGATCACCCGTGTGGCCTCCCAGCACGGCGGTGTGTCGGTGTTCGCCGGTGTCGGCGAGCGCACCCGGGAGGGCACCGATCTCTTCCTGGAGATGAAGGAAACCAAGATGGGCGACGGCGAGACCTCCGTTCTCGACAAGGCCGCCCTGGTCTTCGGCCAGATGGACGAGCCGCCCGGCGTCCGCCTCCGCGTGGCCCTGTCGGGGGTGACGATGGCCGAGTACTTCCGCGACGTCCAGAACCAGGACGTGCTGTTGTTCATCGACAACATCTTCCGCTTCGTGCAGGCCGGCTCGGAGGTGTCGACCCTTCTCGGACGCATGCCCTCGGCCGTGGGCTACCAGCCGACCCTGGCCGACGAGATGGGCGAACTCCAGGAGCGCATCACCTCGACCCGGGGGCGGTCCATCACCTCCCTGCAGGCCGTGTACGTGCCCGCCGACGACTACACCGACCCGGCCCCGTTCACCTCGTTCACCCACTTCGACGGCACCACCGAGCTGAGCCGCGACATCGCCGCCCTGGGCATCTACCCCGCCGTCGATCCCCTGGCCTCGACCTCCACCATCCTCGACCCCCTCGTGGTCGGTGAGCGTCACTACAACGTGGCCCGTCGGGTGCAGGAGATCCTCCAGCGCTACAAGGAGCTCCAGGACATCATCGCCATCCTCGGTCTCGACGAGCTCTCCGAGGAGGACCGCGTGACCGTCGACCGGGCCCGCAAGGTGCAGCGCTTCTTGTCCCAGCCCATGTTCGTGGCCAAGGCCTTCACCGGCCAGGACGGCATCTTCACCCCCGTGTCGGAGACCGTCGAGTCCTTCGAGGCCCTCGTCACCGGCGAACTCGACCATCTGCCCGAGCAGGCCTTCTACATGGTGGGCGGGGCCGAGGACGCCATGCGCAAGGCGGCCGAGCTGGAGAAGAACGCCTGAGTCCGTCACCGGGGGCGCCCTCGGGGCCCCCACCGAGGAGCACACGATGCTGAGAGTCGAACTCGTCTCCCCCGAGGCGGTCGCCTACAGCGGCGAGGCCGAGCTCGTCGTCACCCGCACGGTCGACGGCGGCGACATCGCCTTCCAACCCGGCCACATCCCCTTCATCGGGCTGCTGGCGGTGTGGTCGGTCGAGGTGGTCCGTCCCGACGGGGGACGGGACGTCTTCGCCGTGCACCGGGGATTCGTCCAGGTCACCGGTGACGTGGTCACGGTGCTGTCCGACGTGTCCGAGGCCGCCGACGAGATCGACGTCGAGCGGGCCCGGGCCGCCAAGGCCCGCGCCAAGGAGCGACTCGCCGCCGACCCCGACGACGCCGAGGCCCGGGCCGCTCTCGAGCGGGCTCTGTTGCGCCTCCGCGTCGCCGAGACCGTGGCCGCCTGAGGTCGGACCGGGAGGCTGGCGGTGACCGTCCTCATCTCGGGAGGGACGGTCGTCAACGCCACCGGAGCGTCACCGGCGGATGTCATCGTCGAAGGTGAGCGCATCGCGGCGGTGCTCGCACCCGACAGCGAGCTGGCCGCCGCCGCCCGTCGCGGCGACGCCCGGGTGATCGACGCCCGCGACCGCTACGTCGTGCCGGGCGGTGTCGACGTCCACGTCCACCTCCAGCTCCCGATGACGCCCGAGTCGACCTCGAGCGACACCTTCGCCTCCGGTACTGTCGCCGCGGCCTGGGGCGGGACCACCACCGTGATCGACTTCGTGGGCCAGGCCCGGGGCCGGCGTGTCCGCGACGCCCTCGAGGAGCGCTTCGCCGAAGCGGAGGGCCAGTGCGCGGTCGACTACGGCTTCCACCTGTCGATGGGCGGTGTCGACGCCGACTCGTTGGCCGAGCTCGCCGCCCTCGTCGACGAGGGCATCACCAGCCTCAAGCTGTTCATGGCCTACCCCGGCGTGTGGTACAGCGACGACGGCGAGATCCTGCGGGCCATGCAGCGTGCGGCCGACCTGGGCGTGCTGGTGATGATGCACGCCGAGAACGGGCTCGCCATCGACGTCCTGCGTGATCAGGCGGCGGCGTCGGGCCGGACGGCGCCGGTCTGGCACGGGCGGACCCGTCCCGCTCTCCTCGAGGGCGAGGCCGTCCACCGGGCGGCTGCCCTGGCGGCGGTTGCGGGCGCACCCTTGTACATCGTGCACCTGTCGGCGGCGGAGGCCCTGGCCGAGGTCGTGGCCGCCCGCGACGCCGGACGCAACGTCTTCGCCGAGACCTGTCCCCAGTATCTGTACCTGAGCCTCGAGGAGCAGCTCGACCGGCCCGGTCTCGCCGGCGCCCGTCACATCTGTTCGCCCCCCCTGCGCTCCCGTCACGAGGGTCACCAGGACTCCCTGTGGCGGGGTCTGCGGACCGACGACCTCTCGGTGGTGTCCACCGACCACTGTCCCTTCTGCGACAAGGACAAGGCGCTCGGCCTCGACGACTTCCGCCGGGTGCCCAACGGGCTCGGCACCATCGAGCACCGTATGGACCTGCTCCATCAGGGCGTGGTGGCGGGAGAACTGTCCGTCAGCCGCTGGGTCGACGTGTGTTCGACCACCCCGGCCCGACTGTTCGGGCTGGCGGGCAAAAAGGGGGTGATCGCCCCCGGCGCCGACGCCGACATCGTCGTGTACGACCCGACCGCCGAGCACACCCTCGGTGCCGACGCCCACCACATGCAGGTGGACAACTCGGCCTGGGAGGGGGTGACGGTCACCGGACGCGCCGAGACCGTGCTGAGTCGGGGCGAGGTCGTGGTGGAGGCGGGGCGCTTCCGCGGCCGGGCCGGCCACGGCCGTTTCCTGCGGCGCTCCTTGTGCGAGCCCCTCCGCTGATCACCTCCCCGTCGGGGGCGGTCGGACGCCCGCTCAGACGATCTCGACGCCCGTGAGGTCGTCGGTGGGCGGAGGCCAGCGGGGGTCGAGGGCCTCGAGCACCTCGACGAGGATCTCGCTGACGAGGAGATTACGGAACCACTTACGGTCGGCGGGAATCACCCACCAGGGCGCCCAGGGGGTGCTCGTGCGTTCGAGCATGACCCGGAAGGCCTCCTGGTAGGCGTCCCACCGCTCCCGTTCGGCCAGGTCGCCCAGGGAGAACTTCCACTGCTTGTGCGGCGTCTCGAGCCGGGCCCGGAGCCTCTCGGCCTGCTCCTCGCGCGACAGATGGAGGAAGAGCTTGACGATGGTCGTGCCCTCGTCGGTGAGGAGCTTCTCGAAGGCGTTGATGTGCTCGTAGCGGCGCTCCCACCGGGCCCGGGGGACGAGCTCGTGGACCCGCACCACCAGCACGTCCTCGTAGTGGGAGCGGTTGAAGATGACGATCTCGCCGTCGCCGGGCACGTGGGGATGCACCCGCCACAGGTAGTCGTGGGCGAGTTCGCGTTCGGTGGGCTTCTTGAAGGCCGCCACCTTCACCCCCTGGGGGTTGACGCCGTCGAAGACGTGGCGGATCGTCCCGTCCTTGCCACCGGTGTCGGTGGCCTGGAGCACGACGAGAAGGCGGTGACGGTGCTCGGCCCACAGGCGCTCCTGGAGCTCCTCGAGGCGCTCGTTGAGTTCCCGGGCGAGGTGCCGGCCCTCGTCCTTGTCGAGGCCGCCGTCGTCGTCGGTCGCCCACTGGGCCAGGTCGACGTTCGAGCCCGGGGTCACACGGTAGTGCTCGAGATCCACCTCGGGAGTCTGGCCCTCGCGCCCCGGCGGGCGGGGGATGGTGGTGCGCCGGTCAGGAGCCGGGAGCGACCGGGATCCCGTTGTCGATCCCCGAGAGGTCGGGGAGGCGATACGGGGTGCCGTCGGGTTGGGCGAGGGGGATGTCGCCTTGCCAGCTCCACCAGAGGTCGCCTCGGGCGTCGGTGTCGGCGTCGGGGTAGTAGACGCC
>RFFY01000569.1 GCA_003697065.1 Actinomyces sp.
CGCGTTGATGTCCGTCACCGTGTTGCACATCGGTGGCGCAGGCGCAGGCGGAACAGACACGCTGCCATCTGGACTTAGCAACATCTCAATTGCTCCAATGTCGCAAGCGCTGCCCTGTGGGCGTGGCGTGCCAATTTGGTCGGTGGTGAGTCCAGCACAGGTCGGCGCGGCATCAATCGCTGGGCTGCCCGCTTGCAACGGGTAATAACTGCCGTTAAATGCTCCCAACAGCGGATCGGTGTTGAAGCCACTACTCAAGCCGCATGTGTTCGTGTCCTCCAAATTCCCACCGTTGTCGGTAATTGTCCCGCCATTGTTGTAACAATTTCCACCACTCGACGCAGTATTGGCACTGATGATGGTGTTTGTCAGATTAGCTGCCACAACGTTATAAATCGCGCCACCATAGCCAACAGCATTGTTGCCGCTCAGCGTGCTGTTGGTGATGTTTAGTGTGCCATTGTTGCGAATCACACCGCCGTTGTTAGTAGCACTGTTGCCGCTCAGCGTACTGTTGCTAATTGTGACTGTGCCACTGTTGTTAATCGCGCCGCCGTTGTTAGTAGCATTGTTGCCACTTAGCGAGCTGTTGCTAATCGTGACTGTGCCGAGGCTGCTAATCGCGCCACCGCTGTCAGTAGCACTGTTGCCGCTCAGCGTGCTGTTGCTAATCGTGACCGTGTCATTGCTCCAAATCGCGCCGCCGAAGCTAGCACTGTTACCGCTCAATGTGCTGTTGCTGATTGTGACTGTGCCCATGTTGGCAATCGCGCCGCCAGCGCCAGAGCTAGCATTGCCATTACGCAGCGTGACGTTATTCAATTCTAGGGTTGCGCCGCTAGATACAGAGAAAATCTGATTACCGTCACCATCAATCGCAAAGCCACCACCGTTGATCGTGACCGTGCCACTGGTGATATTAAATGTCCCTGTGATGACACAGTTATCGGTGAGCGTGTAAGTGCCAACTGGGATTGTTCCGCTCGTCATACTGCTGGGCAAGCCATCACAGTTAGCGGCGTGGGCTGGCGCAGTCGGGAAACTCAAGAGCAACCCTATACTGACTACGAAAACCAGTAATTGCAAGATTGGATATTTATTCATGATAGGCTTTCCTTTATATTACCTAATAGTGAATAATGTACGAGTGTGTGGTGCTTGATACATGCCACACACTTTCTTCTATGATAATTTTCAAGCGTTTATTAAACGTTTATTGGAAGGCTTGAGCGAGGATATTGAACAAATTCTA
>RFFY01000570.1 GCA_003697065.1 Actinomyces sp.
CCTCGAGGTTGGGGCACGAGACGTTGACCTCGACGGCGACGACGCCATCGGGGGCCTGGGCCAAAGCGGCGGCGGCCCGGGCATAGTCGTCGACGGTGCGTCCCCAGATGCTCGCCACCACCCGGGCGCCGGTGGCGAGGAGGGGGGGCAGGTCCTCGGCCAGCCAGCGGGCCACCCCCGGCCCCTGGAGGCCGACCGAGTTGATCATCCCCGCCGGGGTGGGGTGCACCCGCGGCGCCGGATTGCCGGGCCAGGGATCGGCCGACAGGGACTTGACGACGACGGCGCCGAGGCGGGCGAGATCGACCGACGACGCCAGCTCGGCACCGTGACCGGCGGTACCGGAGGCGGTCAGGACGGGCGCCGCCAACTCGACCGACCCGACCCGGGTGGACAGGTCCGGCCCGGCACCCCTCGCCCGCCGCCGGCCGGCGGCCGCTCGTCCCCTGGTCGCCTCAGGCCGGGCCACGGCACCCGCTCACGGGGTCGGGTCGAACATCGACAACTGACGACTGCTGACCCCACGGTGGTAGTCCTGCAGGGGTCGCACGGTGAGACGGTGGCGGCGCCAGTCGACCATCCCCCGTGCCGCCGCCCGCGCCGCGGCGGCGGTGGTGAACAGGGGGATCCCGGCGACCCCGGCGGCACGACGGATGTGCTCCCCGTCGGCGCGGGGCCCCCGCCCACGGGGGGAGTTCACGACCATGACCACCCGGCCCTGCTCGATGAGCGACACGGCGTCGACTCCGTCGCCGGGATCACCGATCTTGGCGACGTCGACGTCGACGGTGACGCCGTGACGGCGCAGGTGGGCGGCCGTGCCCTCGGTGGCGGCCAGGGTGAAGCCGAGCTGGCGCAGGATCCGGGCCGCCTCGACGCCGGCGGGCTTGTCGCGATCGGCGAGCGAGAGGAACACGAGCCCCGACTCGGGCAGGGTCGTCCCCGCCGCCAGCTGGGCCTTGACGAAGGCGAGCCCCGGGGTGAGGTCGATACCCATGACCTCTCCCGTCGACCTCATCTCCGGCCCCAGCACGGCGTCGGCCTCGGGGAACCGGTTGAAGGGCAGGACCGCCTCCTTGACCGCCACGTGGTCCGACACCACCGGATCGACGAGGAGGCCCTCGGCCCGCAACTCGGCCAGGGTCGCTCCCATCATCACCCGGGCCGCCACCTTGGCGAGGGGGACGCCGGTGGCCTTGGCCACGAACGGCACGGTCCGCGAGGCGCGGGGGTTGGCCTCGATGACGAAGACCTGGTTGGCCTTCACCGCGTACTGCACGTTGATGAGGCCCCGGACGTCGAGGGCGTCGGCGATGCGCCGGGTGTGGTCCTCGATGACGGCCACGGTCTCCGGCGCCAGGCTCGTCGGTGGGATCGAGCAGGCCGAGTCGCCCGAGTGCACACCCGCTTCCT
Organism: Actinomyces sp.; assembly: GCA_003697065.1. Taxonomy (GTDB): domain Bacteria; phylum Actinomycetota; class Acidimicrobiia; order Acidimicrobiales; family Aldehydirespiratoraceae; genus J010. Next base: position 1,414 of record RFFY01000570.1, read on the forward strand.
CGACGTGTTCCATGACGGCACCGATGACCATCTCGCCGGTGTGGTCGCGCACGGCGTCGACGTCGACCTCGGTGGCGTCCTCGAGGAAGCGGTCGACGAGGACGGGACGTTCGGCCGACAGCCCGCCCTCGCGCCCCAGGGACCCGAACCCGGCCAGCTCGGCCATGGCCCGGGCCAGGCTGTCGTCGTCGTAGACGATCTCCATCGCCCGCCCGCCGAGCACGTAGGAGGGTCGGACCAGCACGGGGTAGCCGACCCGCTCGACGATGGCCCGGGCCTCCTCGAGGTTGGTGGCGGTCCCACCGGCGGGTTGGGGGATCTCGAGGCGGGCGCACAGGGCGTTCCAGCGCTCGCGGTCCTCGGCCAGGTCGATGGAGGCCGGGGCGGTGCCGGCGATGAGTTCGGCGGGAAGGGAGTCGGCGAGCTTGAGCGGGGTCTGGCCGCCGAGGGAGACGATCACCCCCACGGGCTGCTCGGCGTCGATGACCGCCATCACGTCCTCGTGGGTCAGGGGTTCGAAGTAGAGCCGGTCGCTGGTGTCGTAGTCGGTGGAGACGGTCTCGGGGTTGCAGTTGATCATGACCGTCTCGTAGCCGGCGTCGCGTAGGGCAAAGCTGGCGTGGACGCAGCAGTAGTCGAACTCGATCCCCTGCCCGATCCGGTTGGGTCCCGACCCCAGGATCACGACGCGGGGGCGCTGGCCGGGGCGGACCTCGTCGGTGTCCTCGAAGGTCGAGTAGTGGTACGGGGTCGAGGCCTCGAACTCGGCGGCGCAGGTGTCGACCGTCTTGAAGGTGGTCCGGACCCCGGCGGCGAGACGCAGGCGACGCACGCGGTCGGCGTCGATGCCCCACAGGTGGGCGAGCTGGGCGTCGGAGAAGCCCAGACGCTTGGCCCGCCGCCAGCCACGCCGGTCGAGGGTCTCGGGGTCGAGCGTCTCGAGGTGGCGTCGTTCCTCGGTGATCTGCAGGATCTGGTCGCAGAACCAGGGGTCGACCCCGGTGGCGGCCGAGACCTCGTCGACACCGAAGCCGCGTCGCAGGAGAGCCTCGAGCTGGAAGGGGCGGTCCGGCGTCGCGATGGCGGCGGCCGCCAGCAGCTCGGCGTCGTCGAGGGCGTCGAGAGCGGCCTCACCGGGGTCGGCGTTGAGGCCCAGGCGCCCCTGTTCGAGGGAACGCACCGCCTTCTGGAGCGACTCGGGGAAGGTCCGACCGATGGCCATGACCTCCCCCACCGACTGCATCGAGGTACCGAGGATCCCGCTGGTGCCCGGGAACTTCTCGAACGCCCAGCGCGGGATCTTGGTGACGACGTAGTCGATGGTGGGCTCGAAGGAGGCAGGTGTCTTCTCGGTGATGTCGTTGGGGATCTCGTCGAGGGTGTACCCCACGGCCAGGCGGGCGGCGATCTTGGCGATCGGGAAACCGGTGGCCTTGGAGGCCAGGGCCGACGAGCGGCTCACGCGGGGGTTCATCTCGATCACGACCTGGCGGCCCGTGCGGGGGTCGACGGCGAACTGGACGTTGCTGCCCCCGGTCTCGACGCCGACCCGACGCAGGCAGGCGAAGGCGGCGTCGCGCATCTGCTGGTACTCGACGTCGGTCAGGGTCTGGGCGGGGGCGACGGTGATCGAGTCGCCGGTGTGCACGCCCATGGGGTCGACGTTCTCGATCGAGCAGATGATGACGCAGTTGTCGGCCCGGTCCCGCATGACCTCGAGCTCGAACTCCTTCCAGCCCGCGATCGACTCCTCGATGAGGATCTCCGAGATGGGGCTGGCGTCGAGTCCGGTCCGGGCAACCTGCTCGAACTCCTCGGGGGTGCGGGCGATGCCGGTCCCGCGCCCGCCGAGGATGTAGGCGGGGCGGATGATGACGGGAAGCCCGATCTCGGCCACGATGCGGCGGGCCTCGTCCATGTCGTGGGCGGTGCCCGATGCCGGGACGTCGAGGCCGATCTCGACCATGGCCGCCTTGAAGCGCTCCCGGTCCTCGGCGGTGGCGATGGCCTCGGCGTCGGCCCCGATCAGCTCGACCCCGTTGGCCGCGAGCACCCCGGCGTGGTGGAGCTCCATGGCCAGGTTGAGGCCGGTCTGTCCGCCCAGGGTGGGCAGGACGGCGTCGGGCCGCTCCTTTTCGATGATGCGGGTGAGGACCTCGACCGTGAGCGGTTCGACATAGGTGGCCTCGGCGAAGGCCGGGTCGGTCATGATCGTCGCCGGGTTCGAGTTGGCGAGCACGACCCGGTAGCCCTCCTCGCGCAGCACCCGGCAGGCCTGGGTCCCGGAGTAGTCGAACTCGCAGGCCTGGCCGATGACGATCGGTCCCGACCCGATGACGAGGATCGACTCCAGGTCGTCACGTCGGGGCACGGTCACCGTCCATGAGTCGGGCGAAGAGGTCGAACAGGTAGCGGCTGTCGTGGGGGCCGGGGCCGGCCTCGGGGTGGTACTGGACGCTGAAGGCGCCCAGGTCCGGGGCCCGCAGACCCTCGACGGTGGCGTCGTTGAGGTTCACGTGGGTGAGCTCGGCGTCGACGAGACCGGTGTCGGCGACGCAGTAGTTGTGGTTCTGGCTGGTGATCTCGACCGTGCCGTCGGCCAGGCGCCGCACCGGGTGGTTGCCCCCGTGATGACCGAAGGGCAGCTTGTAGGTCTCGGCCCCGAGCACCCCGGCGAGGAGCTGGTGGCCGAGACAGATACCGAACACGGGCACCCGCCCGACCAGGGCCCCGATGGCCTCCCGGGCATAGGTGACGGGTTCGGGGTCGCCGGGACCGTTGGACAGGAAGACCCCGTCGGGGCGGCGGGCGAGGACCTCGTCGGCCGGTGTCGTGGCGGGCACGACCGTGACCCGGGCGATCCCGGCGAGGTGGCGCAGGATCGTGCGCTTGATCCCGAAGTCGTAGGCGACGACGTGGCGGGGACCGTCGCCCACCTCGTAGGGCTCGCTGCAGGTGACCTCGCCCGCGAGATCACGGCCGTCGGTGCCCGGTTCGGCGGCGGCGGCTGCCCGCAGGGTGGTCTCGTCGGCGGTCCCGAAGGCGCCCGGCATGGCGCCGGCGTCGCGGATGTGGCGGGTGAGGCGTCGGGTGTCGACGCCGGCGATGCCGGGGACCCCGTGACGACGCAGGAAGGCGTCGAGATCGCCCTCGGCGCGCCAGTTGGAGTACCGGCGGGCCAGGTCGCGCACGATCACACCCCGGCAGAAGGGGCGCCGCGACTCCTCGTCGGCGGCGTTGACCCCGTAGTTGCCGATGTGGGGGTAGGTGAAGGTGACGATCTGTCCGGCGTAGGAGGGGTCGGTGACGACCTCCTGGTAGCCGGTGAGGACGGTGTTGAACACGACCTCGCCGGTGGCGACCTCGACCTCGGCGCCGACGGCCTCGCCCTCGAACACCTCCCCGTCGGCCAACACCAGAAGCGCCGGCTTGGGATCGCTCATCGCTGCGCCTCCCCGTCCACCACGACGGGTTCGCCGTGCACGATGGTGTGGCGGACCCGGCCCCGCAGGCGTCGTCCCTCGTAGGGTGTGTTGCGGCTCCGGCTGGCCATGGCCTCCCCGCTCACGACCCACTCGAG
>RFFY01000087.1 GCA_003697065.1 Actinomyces sp.
GCCTCGGCCTCGGCCTTCTTGCCCGACAGGTAGAGGTCCTGGATCTTCTCCGCCGCCTCCTCGTAGCCGTAGCGGCGGAAGATGTCGTTGTAGAAGTTGCGCCCCTTGGCCCCCATACCACCCACGTAGAGGGCCACCATGGGACGGGCCATGTCCCGGATCTTGTCGGCGATGGCGGCGTCGTCGGTGATGGCGACGACCCCGCCGGCCACGACCTCCAGGGGCCCGAGCTCGGGCGACCGCTTCGCCATGCCCGCCTCGAGGTCGGGGCCCCACACGTCGCGGGCCTTGTCGGGGTGGAAGAACACCGGCAGCCACCCGTCGGCCACCTCGGCGGTGAGCTGCACGTTCTTGTGCCCGAGCGAGGCGATGTACACGGGGATGCGCTCACGGACGGGGTGGTTGATGAGCTTGAGAGGCTTGCCCAGGCCCGTGCCCTCCTCGGGGGGCAGGGGCAGCTTGTAGATGGGGCCGTCGTGCACGAGGCGCTCACGGCGCCAGACCTTGCGGCAGATCTCGATGATCTCGCGGGTGCGCCCGAGGGGCCGGTCGTAGGGGACCCCGTGCCAGCCCTCGATCACCTGGGGCCCCGACGCCCCCAGGCCCAGGACGAAACGCCCGCCCGACACGGCGTCGAGCCCCGCCGCGGTCATGGCGGTCAGGGTCGGGGTACGCGAGTAGATGGGCAGGATCCCCGAGGCCAGCTCCATGCGCTCGGTGTGGGCGGCCAGGTAGCCCAGGATGCTGACGGCGTCGAAGCTGTACAGCTCGGCCACCCAGGCCATGTCGACGCCGGCCCGCTCGAGGTCGGCGGCCTGGCGGGCGGCGTCACGGGGATCGCCGGAGTAGTTGATGGTCATCGAGAGCTTCACGACACGGCCTCCTGGGGGGACGGTGGGACGTCACCCTAGGGGCCGTCGGGGGCAGGGTCCATCCTGGGACGCACCACCCCACGGGCGCGCCGCGGCGTCCCCGGCCCGGCCGATGCGACGGTGTCGGCCCGGCTCGCCACCCAGGCGCCGGCGAGGACGACGACGGTGCCGATCAGGGCCCAGGCCGTGATCGTCTCGTCCCGGAACACGACCCCCAGCACGATCGCCACCACGGGCATGGCGTAGGTGATGATCGAGGTCCGCACCGGCCCCACCCGACCGGCGAGGGTGGCGGCGAACACGAAGGCGATCCCGGTCCCCCCGGCCCCGAGAGCAGCGCAGGCGAGCAGGGCGCCGGTGTCGTAGCTCGAGTCCCCCAGGCCGAGGAGGCCGAAGGGTGCCACCATCACTGTCGCCGCTCCCAGAGCCCGCGCCAGGACGGGCAGGGAGCCGTAGCGCTGCTGGAGGGGGACGGCGAGATTGACCGCCACCCCGTAGCAGGTGACAGCGGCGACGACGAGGAGCACCCCCAGCGCCCGGGTCCCCGCGGTGGAGGCCTCGGGTGCGCCGATGAGCACGATGCCGACGAAACCCACGGCGACGCCGACCAGGCGGCGCGGCCCGGTGGCCACGCCGAAGACGAGGCGGCTCACCAGCACGGTCATCAGGGGCATGGCGCTGTTGAGCATCCCGGCCAAAGAGGAGTCGATCCACTGCTGGGCGATCGGGAACAAGGTGAGGGGCAGCGCCATCCAGAACAGGCCCAACAGCACGAGACGGCCCCGGTCGGCCGGGTCGACGCGACGCCGGGCGGCGGGGAAGGCGGCCACGGTCACCGCACCGAACCCGATGCGGGCCAGGGTGACCACCCCGGGCGCGAAGGCGTCGAGGGCGATGGCGGTGAACAGGAACGAGGAGCCCCAGATGGCGGCGGCGCCGCCGAGGAAGCCCCAGTCGAGGGCGGTGAAGGGGGCGGTCTCGTGGGCGGGACGGCTCGCAGTCACCCCGAGATGCTAGGGGTGAACGAGGCGGGCGGCGCCGGGAAGCGGGGTCGCGGTGGACAGCCGGACCCGTCGTGTCAGCACCAGCGCAGGTCGTGGATCCCGATGAACTGGATCGCACCCCACCCGGGCGGGTCGTCGTAGTGGATGCGCAGGTAGTCGATCTCCGCCGGGTAGGAGACCTCGGCGTTGCCGGCCGCCGAGCCGTTGCCGACGGCGGTCCCGACGGCCTGGATGGTGTTGGTCGCCACCACCGCGCAGTTGGGGCCGGTGACCACGTCGGCGGCTCCGATGTCGATGCGGGTACCGCCGGCGCCGCCGATGCGCCCGTCGAGGGTGAGGCGGTCCTCCCACGCCCCGGGCCAGCGGTCGACGTCGAGGAACTCGAAGCAGAGCTGGACCGGCCGGGAGAAGGAGAAGATCACCTCGACCCAGTCGTTGGCCCGGGTGGCGTTGTTCATCGACAAGATGAGCGAGTCGGCGCGGGCACCGGTGGTCCCGTTGAACACCATGAAGCCGTACGGTCCGTAGTTGGCGCCCCCGGATTCGACCGTGGTGACGGTGACGACGGTGCCGTCGTTGGCGGTGATCGACGACGGCACGGGGGTGAAGGTGCCCGAGGTGTGGTCGGTCCAGTCCACCTGGACGGGGGCGGGACCGCACGAGCCGGTGGCCGCCGCCACCCGGTCCAGGGTCAGGACCGAGGGCGCGACCCAGGTGCCGGCGGCGGCTGCGGCCCCGCCGACGAGCAGGCGTCGTCGCGTGTGATCCGGCACGGTCACGCCTCTCCATCGGCACCTGACCACCGTCACCAAGGATTCCGGGTCGATCGACCCACGAATTCGTGGCGAACTGCCCGACCCGCTCCGGCGGTGCCGACGGCGCCGAGCGGGGCCACACTGGGCGCCATGACCGTGCCCGGTACCGTCCGAACCCCGGTCCGGGTCCCCCGCTCGATCCACGCCGGCCTCTTCGCCCTGACCGCCTCCATCGGGATGATCTTCGCCCTGGTGGCCCGCCTCCAGGACGAGCACGGGTTCGCCACCTCGGCCCTCGGGGTCATCGCCGCCGCCGCCTTCTTCGCCGCCGTCGTCGCCCAGCTCGCCCTCGCCCCCCTCGCCGACCGGGGTCACGCCCGGGCCCTCATGGTCGGGGCCCTCCTCGCCGGCGCCGGGGCCGCCACCTGGTTGGCGGTGGCGACCGAGGCCTGGCAGTTCGTCGGCGGTCGCGCCCTGAGCGGCCTGGCCTACGGCGCCTACGCCCCCGCCGCCCGGGCCGTGGTGGCCGCCGCCGACCCGGCGCGGGCGGGACGCCGCCTCGGCACCCTGGCCGGGGTCGAGACCGCCGGCTTCATCACCGGGCCCGGGCTGGCCGGTCTCCTCGTCGACCGCATCGGGGTCGACGCCCCCTTCGTCGGCGCCGCCGTCGTGGCCGTCGCCCTCGTGTGGCCCCTGCTGCGCCTGCCTCCCGGGGGCGGGGCGGACCATCCCGTCCCGGGGGCCGCCGTCGTCGCGGCGCCGCGTGGGGCACGGGCCCTGCTCGCTCGCCGCGAGGTCGTGGCGGCCACCTGCCTCGCCGCCGCCTTCCAGCTCCCCGCCGGCCTCTACGAGGCCATCTGGGCCCGCTTCATGGACGATCTGGGTGCGAGCACCCTGTTCATCGGCGTGAGCCTCACCTTCTACGGCATCCCCTTCGCCCTGACCGCCCCGGTGGCGGGCCGCCTCAGCGACCGCTACGGGCCCTACCGGGTGCTGCCGGTGGCTCTGGCGGTGGTCGTGCCCCTCACCGTCGTGTACGGCTGGCTCACGGTGCCCTTGACCCTCATGGCGTTGGCGTCGGTCGAGGCCGTCGCCAACGGGGCCGCCATCCCCGCGGCCCAGGCCGCCATGGCCCGCGCCACCGGACCCGGCGAGGCCGCCACCGGCCAGGGACTGGCGGCGGCGGCGGGCCAGGTGGCGGCGGGTCTGGCCGCCCTCGTCGCCGCTCCGGTCTACGAGCGCGTAGGGCCCGAGGCGACCTTCGCCGTGGTGGCCGCCGGGGTGACCCTGCTCGCCGCCGTCGGCTTCGCCCTCGCCCGCCGCCCCCGCGGTGCGGTGGAACCCGCGGTGACCTGAGCGTTCAGGGGGCGGGGCGTTCGAGCTCGCTCCGTTCGGCCTCACAGGCCTCACCCGCCGCACACCCGACCAGGTGGTCGTTCACCAGCCC
>RFFY01000088.1 GCA_003697065.1 Actinomyces sp.
GGGTGGGGTCGGGCGGGGTGGGGTCGGCCATGACCCCGATGCTAGGAAACGAGGCCCACCGCGGCGCGCCAATCGGCGGCGACGGCCCGGGCGACCTCCGCCGGCGGGGCCGCGAGGACCTCGACGGGGATGGCGTTGGCGAGGTGGCGGGCCTCGAGCTGGTGGTGATGGTGTTCGGCCAGCTCGGCCAGCGCCTCGACCCGCCAGGCCACGTGCTCGGGATCGGCGTCGCCGGTGAGGCCCAGGAGGGTGGCGGCCACCTCGACGTCGTGCACGACGGGCGCCCGGCCGGCGAGGGAGGCCCGGCGCAGGGCGATGGCGACGACCCCGGTGACGACGTCGTCGAGATCCTCGCCGTCGACGAGGTCGAAGCCCGCCGCGGCCCGGCGCGCCAGGGTGAGGGCGAAGCCCTGGTCGGGTCCGGGGGCCCCGAAGTCGCGGCCGGTGGGGGGCGGGGCGCCGACCACCTCACCGGGCCGGTTCGGCACCCAGCTGCGGGGGCGACGCCGCGGGACGTGGTGGGTCCGGGGCGGGTCGTCGGTGGCGGGCACGTACTCGGGGGCGGACATGGCGGCGAGCCTAGCCAGGCCGCCACCGGCGGCGAGACGGCGGGAACCCGATTTCGGGGCGTCTCGGGGGATGGCCGAGCGCCCGGACAGGTCCCTCAGTCGTCGGCGTGGAGCAGGCCGTAGACGATGGAGTCGGCCAGGGCCTGCCAGGAGGCCTCGATGATGTTCTCGGACACCCCGATGGTCGTCCAACGCGAACGGCCGTCGGTGGAGTCGATGAGGACCCGGGTGACGGCGCCGGTGCCGCGGGCGGTGTCGAGCACCCGCACCTTGTAGTCGGTGAGGGTGATGGCGTCGAGAGCCGGGTAGGAACCGGCCAGGGCGCCCCGCAGGGCGGCGTCGAGGGCGTTGACGGGCCCGTTGCCCTCACCGACCGCCACCCGCCGCTCGTCGCCTACCCACAGCTTGACCGTGGCCTCGGTGTCGACGTCGACGGCGACCTCGTTCCAGGCCCGTGAGCCGCTGCCGCTGCGGTGGTCCATCGAGACGCGGAAGGACTCGAGCCGGAACCAGGGCTGTTCCCAGCCGGCGGCGGCCCGCATGAGCAGTTCGAGGGAGGCGTCGGCGGCCTCGAAGTGGTACCCGGCGTGTTCGAGGCGCTTGAGGGTGTCGATGATCTCGCCGAGGGTCCGCCCGTCGAGGGTCAGGCCCAAAGCGGCGGCCTTCATCTCGAGGGTGGCCCGGCCCGCCATCTCCGACACCAGCACCCGGGTCCCGTTGCCGACCCGGGCGGGGTCGATGTGCTCGTAGGCGTCGGATCGGCGGTTGAGGGCGCTGGTGTGCAGGCCCGCCTTGTGGGCGAAGGCGCTGGTCCCGGCGTAGGGCTGGCGGGGGTCGACGGCGAGGTTGACGATCTCGGCCACGTGGTGGGCCACCGGGGTCAGCAGCTCGAGGCGGCCCGGCGGCAGGGCCCGGATACCCATCTTGAGCTCGAGGTTGGCGATGATGGGCACGAGATCGGCGTTGCCGACCCGTTCGCCGTAGCCGTTGATCGTGCCCTGGACCTGGGTGGCCCCGGCCCGCACGGCGGCGAGGGTGTTCGCCACGGCGCAGCCGGTGTCGTTGTGGACGTGGATGCCGACGGTCACGTCGGCGCCCAGGTGGGCGACCACGTCCCCGACCGCCGACTCGACGTCGGGCGGCAGGGAGCCCCCGTTGGTGTCGCACAACACGACGGCCTCGGCGCCCGCGGCCGCCGCCGCCTCGACGACCCGCAGGGCGAACTCCGGGTTGCGCCGGTAGCCGTCGAAGAAGTGCTCGGCGTCGAAGAAGACCCGTCGCCCCCGGGCGACGAGCCAGGCCACCGAGTCGGCGACCATGGCGACACCCTCGTCGAGGCTGGTGCGCAGGGCGGCGGTGACGTGGTAGTCCCACGCCTTGCCCACGATGCACACGACCTCGGTGCCGGCGGCCACCAGGTTGGCGAGGGTCGGATCCTCGTCGACGCGGCCCTTCACCCGTCGGGTGGACCCGAACGCCACCAGGGTGGCGGTGCTCAACTCGAGCTCGTCCCGGGCGCGGGCGAAGAACTCCTCGTCTTTGGGGTTGGCGCCGGGCCAGCCCCCTTCGATGTAGGCCACGCCGAGGCGGTCGAGCTGGCGGGCGATGCGGAGCTTGTCGTCGACGGTGAGCGAGATGCCCTCGAGCTGGGCCCCGTCGCGCAGGGTCGTGTCGAAGACGTCGACGGCGACCGGCCACGCCGGGTCGTGGCGCGGGCCCCGGTCGATACCCACCGCGTCCGCGGGACCGGTCTCACCGGACATGTTCGCACCAGTCCTTGTGGCGGTCGTCGCGTCCGCGCACGGCCGCGGCGTAGGCCTCGGCGATGGCGAGGGTGGCCTCGCCCGGGCAGGTGAGGGGTCGGTCGTCGACGCTGTTGACGGCGGAGACCTCGGCGGCCGTGCCGCACACGAACATCTCGTCGGCGGTGTACAGGTCGCTACGGGCGAGGTCGTCGACGACGACATCGATGCCGAGATCGGCGGCCAGGGTCATCACCGAGTCCTGGGTGATGCCCGGCAACGCACCCGCCGACACCGGCGGGGTGACGAGGCGGCCCTTCTTCGACACGAAGATGTTCTCGCCGGTGCACTCCGAGACCAGGCCCGCCGAGTTCAACATGATCGCCTCGTCGTAGCCGGCGCGCAGGGCCTCCATCTTGGCCAGGGTCGAGTTGGCGTAGTTGCCGGTGGTCTTGGACGCCGGGGGCATGATGTTGTGGTCGTGGCGGGTCCACGAGGAGATCTTCATCCGCACGCCCTTGGTGACGGCGTCGTCACCAAGGTAGGCGCCCCAGGGCCAGCAGGCGATGGCCACGTCGACGGTGCAGTTGGTGGTGGCCAGACCCATCTCGCCGTAGCCGTAGTAGGCGATGGGCCGCAGGTAGCACGAGGGCAGGCCCGAGTCGCGCACGACGAGCTTGCAGGCCTCGACGAGCTCGTCGACGCCGTAGGGCAGGGGCATGGCGAGGATCCGGGCCGAGTCGTGGAGGCGCACGATGTGGTCGGTGAGACGGAAGACGGCGGGACCGTCGTCGGTCTCGTAGGCGCGGATGCCCTCGAACACGCCGGTGCCGTAGTGCAGCGTGTGGGTGAGCACGTGGATGCGCGCCTCGTCCCACGGGATCATCTCGCCGTTCATCCAGATGTGGGCGGTGGGCTCGATGGGCATCGGATCCTCCTGGGGGGACGGGCCGGTTCGGGGCGGTGCGGACGGTCGGGTCAGAGGCGGGCGATGATCTGGTCGGCGATCTCGCGAGTGGTGCCGGTGAGGCTCTCGGGGTCGGCGCAGGCCTTGCGGATGCGGTCGGCGGCGGCGGTCTCGCCGAGGTGGTCGAGCATCATGGCCGCCGACAGCACAGCGGCGGTGGGGTTGGCGGTGCCGGTGCCGGCGATGTCGGGGGCCGAGCCGTGGACCGGTTCGAACATGGAGACGCGGCCCGGGTGCAGGTTGGCGGAGGCGGCGAAACCGATCCCGCCGGAGACGGCCCCGCCGAGGTCGGTGAGGATGTCGCCGAAGAGGTTGTCGGTGACGATGACGTCGTAGCGGGCCGGATCTTGGACGAAGTGGATGCAGGCGGCGTCGACGTGGTTGTAGGCGGTGGTGACGTCGGGATACTCGGCGGCGACGGCGTCGACGGTGCGCTCCCAGAGGTCGCCGGCGAAGGTCAACACGTTGGTCTTGTGGACCAGGGTGAGGTGGCCGCGACGGGAGCGGGCGAGGTCGAAGGCGAAGCGGACGCAGCGCTCGACCCCGAAGCGGGTGTTGACCGAGCCCTGGGTGGCGACCTCGTGGGGAGTGCCGCGACGCAGGAAGCCCCCCTCACCGGCGTAGGTCCCCTCGGTGTTCTCGCGAATGACGACGAAGTCGTGGCCCGGGTGACCGTCGCCGGCGGGCCGGGTGAAGGGACGCAGGTTGACGTAGAGGTCGAGCTCGAAGCGCATCTTCAGCAGCAGCCCCCGTTCGATGACACCGGGGGGGACGTCGGGGGTGCCGACGGCGCCGAGGTAGAGGGCGTCGAGCTCGCGCCACTCGTCGAGGACCTCGTCGGGCAGGATGGTGCCGTCGCGCAGGTAGCGGTGTCCGCCGAGGTCGTAGTGGACGGTGTCGAGTTCGACCCCGGCGGCGTCGATCACCTCGAGGCCGACGGCCACGACCTCAGGGCCGATGCCGTCACCGCCGATCACTCCCACTCGATGGGTCACGTCTGTCTCCTGGTCGATCGCTCGCTCGTGTGCGCTGGGGGTCCGGGCTCGTAGGCAAAGAAAAACCGCCCACCGAGGTGGACGGTAGAGCACGCACGCCGCCGAGGGCGTGCGCTAGGGAATCACGATGACGGGCCGCGTGTGCACGCACCCGATGTTACCGCCCGGTCGCCCGGGCGCTCAACGGGTGGCCGGCCCCGACGGGGGTGGCGACCCCTCGGGTCGGGACACCGCCGGTCAGGACGCCAGGGAGGGCCAGCGTTCGGGGGTGTCGCCGGCGATCTCGAGGATGGCGAGGGCCTCGTCGCGCAGGCGGGGCCACGCCTCGCCGAGCTCCGCCGGTGTGAGCTCGGGCTTGTCGACGGGCTGGGCGAGGCGGGCCCGCAGTCCGGTGGCGACGGACTCGAGGCGCGAGCCCCGCACGGCGGCGGCGAGACGGCGCACGGGGGCGAACCCGAGGAGGCGGTCGAGGACGGGGGGATTCTGGATCCGGTCGACCGACACGTTGGCGTGGACGGGTTCCAGGGGCCGCTGTTCGACGCCGAGGAAGTCCAGGCAGCGGGCGGTGACGGCGGCGGGGTCGGCGACGAGCTCCTCGAAGGTGGCCACGAAGATCCGCTCGGCCCCGAAGGCGTCGGCGTAGGCGGACCAGTGGGTGTGGTACCAGGTCGGTTCGATGAGGCGGGGCAGGGCGGCCCCCAGGTCGCGGGGCAGGTCGTTGAGCCCCTCGGAGCGGAGCTGGACGTAGGCGGACCGGATGCGTTCCACCGGTTCGCGCACCAGGTACAGGAAGTGGAGGTCCCCGCCGCAGTGGTGGCGGATGCGGTCGATGGTGTGGGGGTAGCGCACCGTCTGGGCGTAGGAGGTGGAGCCGTCGAGGACCCACCGACGGTCGCCGGCGCCGGCGTAGGGGGCGGTGTAGCGGGCGATGCCCCGCGGGGTGATCTCGTCGGTGAGGGAGAAGAAGCCGGGCTCCTTCGGTTCGGGCGCCCACACCTCGGGGTGCTGGGCCAGCATCTCGTAGAACGAGGTCGTGCCCGCCTTGTGGGCACCGATGAGGAAGAGGTTGGGCCAGCAGGGCCGGGTCGCCCTCCCGGGCCGGCGAACGGTGGCCGCCGGGGCGCCGGTCGGGGTGCGGGTCTCGGGGTGCACGGACGGGGCGGTCACGCTCGGCCTCCTGGGGACTGGGGTGGCGTGGGTTCGTCACCGACGGCGATCGGCGCCCCGGGGCGGGGGCTGGAGCCCGCCCACGGACGCGACGACGAGAGTCCCGGGTCGGAGGTCCCACCGGGCCGGGTCGGGCGTCCCGGTCGCGGCGCGGCACCGGTAGATTTCCCGGCGTGCCCGACGTCCACAAGCTCTCCCGTGCCGCCTACGAGCGGCTCCGCGCCGAGTACGAGGATCTGACGACCCGCGGTCGCATCGACATCGCGCGCAAGATCGAGGCCGCCCGCGAGCTCGGTGACCTGTCCGAGAACGGCGATTACCACGCCGCCAAGGAGGAGCAGGGCAAGATGGAGGGGCGCATCCTGCACCTGGCCCGGATCCTCGACAACTGCGAGATCGTCGAGGGTGACGAGGGCGGCGGCGGCGAGGTGCGTACGGGCTCGATCGTGTCGGTGCTCTACGAGGGCGACGACGAACCCGAGCGCTTCCTCGTGGGCTCCATCGAGGAGCAGCGCGACGACGTGACCGTGGTGTCCCCCGGGTCTCCCATGGGCGAGGCCCTGCTCGGCGCCCGTCCCGGTGACGAGGTCACCTACGAGTCGCCGGCCGGCGCTCTCACGGTGAAGGTCGTCGAGGTCGAGTGAGGGCGCCCGCCCGCCCCGTGGAGCCCGGGACCGGGCTCGAGCTCGAACCGGCGGCGCCGTGGATCGGCCGACCGGCCCTGCCGCCCCTCGAGCACGTCGAGGTCGTCGGACGGGGCCGGGTCGGTGTGCGCCGTGTCGCCGGACCGCCCGGGGCACCCACCGTCGTCCTGCTCCACGGCTGGACGGTCACCGCCGCCGTGAACTGGCACACGGTGTTCGTCCCCCTCGCCGATCACCTGACGGTGCTGGCCCCCGACCTACGCGGCCACGGCGACGGCATCCGCGACCGGCGGCGCTTCCGCCTCGAGGACGCGGCCGACGACGTGGCCGCTCTCGCCGACACCCTCGGTCTCGACCGGGTCGTGGTGGCGGGCTATTCCCTCGGCGGGGCGGTGGCCCAGCTCGTGTGGCGGCGCCACCCGTCCCGGGTGGCGGGCCTGGTGCTGGCGGCCACCTTCGCCCGCCAGGCCCTCACCCGCCCCGAACGGGTCGCCCTGCGCACCCTCGCCGGTGTCGGCCGGGCCAGCCGCCTGGTGGGGCGTCGCCGCCAGCTCCGGATGCTCGACGCTTTGGCCCGGCGCTGGTCGACGGGACCCGACCGGCCCCCCTGGTACATGGCCGAGGTGCGCCGCGGTTCGGTCCCCCACCTGTTGGAGGCGGCCGGGGCCATCGCCGCTTTCGACGCCACCGGCTGGATCGGCGAGGTCGGGGTCCCCACCGGAATCCTCATCACCGACCGCGACGAGGTCGTGGCGCCCGACCGCCAGCACCGCCTGGCCGCCCTGGTCCCCCATGCCCGCCTGGCCCACCTCGACGCCGACCACGACGCGTGCGTCACCGATCCGCGCTTCGTTCCCGCCTTCGTCGACCTGATCCGCCACGCCGCCGGGCTCGACACCGGGGACCCGTCGTGAGCGCTCTCATCGACGGCCGCGGGGCCCGCGACTGGTTCCGGTCCGGGCGCTGGCGGCCCTGGGCGATCCTCCTGGGTGGCCTCCTGCTGGCCTGGGCGGCCATCCTCGTCGTGTGGAACTGACGAACGCCGCCTCTCCCGACGCCTCGCTCCCCTTCCCCGCCCGGCGCCCGGGGCGCCGGGTGCGCCTCGTCGCCGGGGCGATCCTCGCCCTTGGTGGAATCGCCACCCTTGTGGCCGCCTGCGCCGCCGACGAC
>RFFY01000571.1 GCA_003697065.1 Actinomyces sp.
AGCAGGTTGCGGTAGGTGCGGAGCCGGCCCTGGCGGTTCCCCCCGAGGGGGAAGTAGAGGTAGTCACGCAACCAGCGCGACAGGGTCATGTGCCAGCGTCGCCAGAAGTCCTGGACCGACACGGCGGCGTAGGGGCGGTCGAAGTTGCGCGGGAAACGGAAACCCAGCAGCAAGGCGATGCCGATCGCCATGTCGGTGTAGCCGGAGAAGTCGGCGTAGAGCTGCACGGCGTAGCCGTAGATGCCGCCCAGGACGTCGAGTGCGCCGTGGGCGGACGGGTTGGCGAACACGTCGGTGACGATGGCGTGGGAGAGGAAGTCGGCGATGACCAGCTTCTTGAACAGGCCCCGGCCGATCAGCAGGGCGGCGCGGCCCAGTTCCACCCCCTCGGGTGGACGGCGGTGGCGGAGCTCGGGGAGCAGCTCGGTGGCCCGCACGATCGGTCCGGCCACGAGCTGGGGGAAGAAGGCGAGGTAGACGGCGGCGTCGAGGAGGGGGGCCGGTGGCGTCTCGCGTCGGTGGACGTCGACGACGTAGCTGATCGCCTGGAAGGTGTAAAAGGAGATCCCCACCGGCAACAGGACGTCGATGGCCGGCCCCGAGACGCCGAAGCGCTCGGCGAGGGTGTCGGTGAAGAAGTCGTAGTACTTGAAGAAGCCGAGCACGACGAGGTCGACGCCCACGGCGACCGCCACCAGGGCGCGCCGACGGCGCTCGTCGTCGGTGCGGTGGACGGCCACCGCCGCCACCTCGTTGACGAGGGTGAGACCGATCAGCAGGCCGAGAAAGCGCGCGTCCCACCAGCCGTAGAAGACGTAGGAGGCGACCAGCAGGATCAGCTTGCGGGCGGTGGCGTGGTCGCGCAGGGCCCAGGTCAGGGGCAGCACGAGAGCGAAGAAGGCCGCGAAGGTGAAGGTGGGGAACAGCACCTCGGTGTCGCCTCCGTCGCCGTCTGCGGGCCCGCCCGCCCGACGCTAGCGGGCGATGGCACCGCCGTGGCGTCCCTCGCCGGCGGCGAAGCGCCCGGCACCGTCGCGGGTCTCGCCCGAGGCGATGGTGGCGAGTCCGATCTCGGTCTCGGCCCGCAGGGCGGCGGCCTCGTCGAGGCTCCACTGGGTCTTGGCCGATCGCAGGTCGCCCCGCAGACAGCGCTGGGGGAAGCCGGCGAGGGCCCGGGCGAGCCCGACGGCGGTGTCGCGGGCGGCCCCGGGCTCGCACACCCGGTTCACCAGGCCCATCCGTTCGGCCTCGACCGCGTCGACACCGCGCCCGGTGCAGATCAGGTCGAGGGCCCGGGACTGGCCGACGAGACGGGGAAGGCGGACGGTTCCCCCGTCCACCAGGGGCACGCCGAAGCGGCGGCAGTAGACACCGAGGACGGCGTCGCGGGCCGCCACCCGCAGGTCGCACCACAAGGCGAGCTCGAGCCCCCCGGCGACGGCATGGCCCTCGATGGCGGCGATCACCGGCTTGTCGAGAAGCAGGCGGGTGGGACCCATGGGCCCGGGCCCGTCGAGGGTGACCCGGTTGCCCGCGCCGGCGGCGATCGCCTTCAGGTCGGCCCCCGCGCAGAAGGTGCCACCGGCGCCGGTGAGGACGGCGGCGGCGTGCTGCTCGTCGCTGCCGAAGGCGGCGAAGGCGTCGTGGAGGGCGGCGGCGGTGGCCCGGTCGACGGCGTTGCGGCGCTCGGGCCGGTCGATGGTGACGACCAGGACGTCTCCCCCGGCGGCCCCGGCGACGGTCTCGGTGATGACGGTCATGGCCCGATCCTGGCAGGCCGGGGCC
>RFFY01000572.1 GCA_003697065.1 Actinomyces sp.
CACCGACCTCGCCGACCTGCTCGCGGCCGACGAGGACCTGTCGCCCGGCGACTTCGTGCGTTCGATGCGCCTCTTGGCCGACCTCCTGCGCCAACTGGCCCAGGTGGCGCCGGCGCGTGCCACCCGCAACACGGCCCGCGCCGCCGCCGACCTCGTGGACCGGGGCCTGGTGGCCACGTCCGGAGCGCTGATGTGAACGTCACCCGGGGCGCCGACTGGGGCGAACCGGCGCCCCTGCCCGACGACGCCGTCGAGGTCACCGGCGACGCCGAGCTGGCCGAGCTGGTGGGTGCCGCCTTCCGGGCCGGTCGCCCACCGCCCCCCGTCGCCCTGTTGGGGGGTGATCTCGCCCGCACACTCGGCGGACGCGCCGACCGGCGCCGCTTCGACACCGGTCGGGCCGCCCGTTTCGAGGTCGACATCGGTGTGGCTCTCCTCGACGGTCGACGGCGCTGGTTCGCCGCCCACCTGGTCGCCCACCGCCGCTGGTGGCGGGGGAGGGCCCTCGTGGTGGCCAACGCCGCCTTCCGCGGGACCGAGAACCTCGCCCCCCGGGCCCACCCCGGCGACGGGCGCCTCGACGTGCTCGAGGCCGACCTGCCGCGGGGTCAGCGCCGGGCCGCCCGTCGCCGCCTGCGCACCGGCACCCACGTCCCCCATCCCGCCATCCGCCAGCGTCGGGTCACGGCGGCCACCTGGCACCTCGACCCCGGCGCCATCGTCACCGTCGACGGAGTGCGCTGGGGACCGGGCACCGAGCTGGCCGTGCGGATCGAGCCCGCCGCCGTGGCGGTGTGGGTCTGAGGGGAGCGGTGGCGACGACCGTCGCGCCTACGATGCCGCCATGACACGCGACGCCACCAGCGAGCCGGGGTCGGGGCGGGCCGCTCCCGCCGACATCCGGGAACGGATCCGCGCCGAGATCGAACGCCTCACCCCGCGCCTGCTCGAGGTGTCGCACGAGATCCACGATCATCCCGAGCTGGGCTTCGAGGAGCACCGTGCCCACGATCTCCTCACCCGGGTGCTGGCCGACGAGGGGCTCGACGTCACCCCCCGGGCCCACGGGCTCGACACGGCGTTCGCCGCCCGGGCCGGCGAGGAGGGACCCATCGTCGCCGTGTGCTGCGAGTACGACGCCCTTCCCGGGATCGGTCACGCCTGCGGGCACAACATCATCGCCGCCGCCGGGTTGGGCGCCGGTCTCGCCGCCGCCCGCGTCGCCCGCGAGCTCGGGGGCCGGGTCCTGATCCTGGGCACGCCCGCCGAGGAGGGCGGCGGGGGCAAGGAGCTGATGGCCCGCGACGGTGCCTTCGACGGGGTGGCGGCGGCGGTCATGGTGCATCCGGCCAACCACGAGCTCGAACGGATCCACGCCATCGCCATCCACACCTGCGACGTCACCTACCGGGGTCGGGCCGCCCACGCCGCCGCCGCACCCGAACAGGGTCGCAACGCCCTCGACGGGGCCGTGCTCGGCTACATGAACGTCGCGGCCCTGCGCCAGCACATCCGGCCCGACGAGCGCATCCACGGGGTGTTCACCGACGGGGGCGGCAAGCCCAACATCGTGCCGGAGCACGCCGCCGCCCAGTGGTACGTCCGCTCGCCGACCCTGGCCAGCCTCGAGCCCCTCAAGGAGAGGGTGGTGGCCTGCCTCGAGGCCGGTGCGATGGCCGCCGGGGTGGAGGTGGACATCGCCTGGAACGATCCGCCCTTCGCCGACATGGTCGACAATCCGGTCCTGCTCGAGCTGTACCGGCGCAACGCCGAGGCCCTCGGGCGTCATCCCCGGCCCGAGGGCGAGGCCATGGTCGTCGGGTCGACCGACATGGGCAACGTCAGTCACCGGGTGCCGGCCATCCATCCCATGATCAAGGTGGCTCCCGACGAGGTCCCCATCCACACCCCGGAGTTCGCCCACTGGGCGGCGTCCCCCGACGGTGACCGGGCGGTGGTGGACGGTGCCCTCGCCCTGGCGTGGACCCTGGCCGACTGTCTGGCCGACCCTCGACTCCTCGACGAGGCCGGTGCCGCCTTCGCCGCCTCACGCTGATGCCGCGGTGCCGTGGCGTGCGCTGTCGGTGAGGTTCACGGCACCGTCCGGGGTCCGCGGGGTCGAGGACGGCGCCTCCTAGGCTGCCCGCCGTGACGGTCTACGTCGCCGAGGACTTCACCCCCGAAGAGGCCGACATCCTGCGGCGCTACTTCACCAACCTCGACCAGCCCGTCTTCGCCCTCGTGAACCTCCCCGAGGTCGTCAAGGGCGCCCTGTTCGCCCGCTACTCCCGCTCACCGCTCAGCCTGCGGCGCCTCTTCCTCAAGGAGTTCGTGGGCGACCTCGACATCGAAGGCGACCGCAGCATCGACGCCACCGTCGGTCTGAGGCGGGCCGAGGAGCTCTACGAGCGGGTCTTCTTCGAGTACGGCGACGACTCGGTGGCCCAGCTCGGCGGGGTCCACCTCGCCTGCGAGCAGGC
>RFFY01000573.1 GCA_003697065.1 Actinomyces sp.
CCTCTGTACGCCTCGACCACCTTCGCCCGCGACCCCGACGGTGAACTCGTCGGCGACTACGTGTACGGCCGCTACGCCAACCCGACCGTCCGCCACGCCGAGTCCCTGCTCGCTCGCCTCGAGGGCGGGGCGGACGCCCGTCTCTTCGCCTCCGGTCTGGCCGCCACCGGTGCGGTGCTGGCCACCGTGGCGCCGGGCCGTCGGGTCGTCGCCCCCCGGGTCATGTATCACGGCGCCCAGGACCTGATGCGGCGCTCGGCCGAGCGGGGAGCCGTCGAGCTCACCCTCGTCGACGCCACCGATCCCGGTGCCCTCGCCCGGGCCGTCGACAGCGACACCGACCTGGTGTGGATCGAGACGCCGGTCAACCCGACCTGGGACGTGATCGACGTGGCCGAGGCCGCCGCCGTGGCGCATGCCGTCGGTGCGACCCTGGCCGTCGACCTCACGGTGGCGCCGCTCACGACCCCCGCCTTCGAGCTCGGGGCCGATCTGGTCATGCACTCGGCCACCAAGTACCTCAACGGTCACGCCGACGTCATCGCCGGCGCCCTTGTCACCGCCCGCGACGACGATCGGTGGACGGACATCGACCGTGTGCGCACCCTGGGCGGAGCGGTCAGTTCCCCCTTCGACGCCTGGCTCCTCGTTCGGGGGCTCCGGACCCTGCCCCTGCGGGTCGACCGCTCGGCGGCGACGGCGGCGCGGGTGGCCCGCTTCCTGGCCGACCACCCGGCGGTCCTCGAGGTCCGTTATCCCGGCCTGCCGGACGATCCCGGTCACGAGGTCGCCCGGCGCCAGATGCGACGGGGGTTCGGGGCCATGGTGTCGTTTCGCGTACGGGGTGGCGCCGACGCCGCCCGGGCGGTCGTCGCCGCCTGCCGGGTCTGGATGCGGGCGACCTCCCTGGGTGGCGTCGAGAGCCTCGTCGAGCACCGGGCGACGGTGGAGGGGCCCCATTCGGTGGTGCCCGACGACCTGATCCGTCTGTCGGTGGGTATCGAGGATCCCGACGACCTCATCGGCGACCTCGACCGGGCCCTGGCCCGGGCCGGTCGGGCGGGCTGACCCACGTCGGGCGGGCAGCGGGCCCCACCCGGCCGCCGGCGGGAGGCTCAGGCCAGCAGCCCCAGCGGCTCGAACTCGCCGCCGAGCACCTCGTCGACGGGACCGCCCAGCCAGCGGAGGGCCTCGCCGTAGAGGGAGCGGGTGTCGACGGTGCGGGGCACGTCGCCGTTGTCGAGGTGGTCGAGGTCGAGCTCACCGGCGATGCGCGATCCGGCGACGGCGGGGCCGAGCGCGAGCGACAGGCCGCCCTGGCCGTGATCGGTGCCGCCCGAGGCGTTCTCGTGGACCCGCCGGCCGAACTCCGAGGTCACGACCATGAGGACACGGTCGGCGACACCGGCGTCGGTGGCCGAGGCCCAGAAGGCCTCGATACCGGCGGCGAGATCGGTGAGAAGATCGGCCTGGCGGTCGAGCTGGTCGGCATGGGTGTCGAAACCGCCGCGGGCCACGGTGACGACCCGCGTCCCGACACCCAGGCCGAGCACGCCGGCGGCGGCCGGGAGCAGGTCGGTGAACCCGTTCCCGCCCCCGGCCCGGGCGCGGTCGCGGGTGTCGCCTCCGGCTTCGCCGAAGACCGGGGCGAGCAGCTCGATGGCCTCCACGGTGGCGGGGACGGCGGTCTGGGCGGCGGCCAGCTCGGGCACGGCGGCGAGGGGTTCGGCGGTGGCGAGGAAGGCCTCGACCAGGGCGTCGGCGTCGACCCCGCCGGCGGTGCGCAGCTGGAAGGCCTCGGGGTTGCGGATCACCGTCGCCAGGGAGCGCTCCCCGACCAGGGCCCGCGACCCTCCTCCGACGGCCACGGCCCGCAGGGGGTCGGGTTCACCGTCGAGGGTGGCGTCGAGCCACCGGCCGAGCCATCCGGTGGTCGACGCCACCCCCGGCGTCGCCGACCACCATGTGTCCATGGCGGTGAAGTGGGAACGGGTCTGCTCGGGCATGGCGATGCCCTCGACGAAGGCCAGGTGACCCGATTCCCAGTGGGCGACGAGGGGAGAAAGGGCCGGGTGCAGGGCGAACTCGTCGGTCCCGGCGAGCGTGACGAGATCGGCCTCGGGGATGGCCAGGGTGGGACGGGCGTCGCGGTAGGCGCCGAGGGCCGGGACCAGGGTGTTGAGCCCGTCGTTGCCACCGTCGAGTTCGACGACGACCAGGAGGCCCTCACCGGTCGGCGGCAGGGTGGTGGTGGGAGCGGCCGTGGTGGTCGTGGTCGTCGTCGTGGTGCTCGTGGTGCCGGGGAGCGCCGTCTCCACGGACCGGCGGACGAGGGCCGACCAGGCGTAGGCGCCGGTGGCGGCGGTCCCGGCGGCGGCGCCGGCGCCGATGAGCAGGTTGCGGCGGGAGATGGGGCGGGTCACGGGAGCCTCCTAGGCGACGAGCAGGTCGGGGGACGCGAGGGCCAGGGTCAAAGCGGCCTGTCCGGGGCGGGCACCCCGGTCGGCGCCCGTGCCGAGATCCTCGAGGGCGGACCGGGTGGCGGTCGAGAAGCCCTCGGGGCGCAGCAGCAGGTCGGCGAGCAGGGCCCAGTCCCGCTCGGCGGCGGCGGCGAGCACGGGGGCGTCGTCGGGGACGGCGGCGGCGATGAGGGAGGCGGCGGTGAAGCGGCCGGCGGTGGACGACGACGACAACCAGGCCGAAGCGCCGGGATAGCCGGCCACGTTCGGCGGGTTGCCCGGGACCTCGCCCATGCCCCGCAGGATGGCGAGGAGGCGCCGCAGGTCCGGGCGGGCCCCGGTGGCCCGCAGCACCTGCACCAGCCACACCCAGGGCTCGAGGATGACGGCCCC
>RFFY01000574.1 GCA_003697065.1 Actinomyces sp.
CCGTCGTAGTAGCCGTAGCGGGCGAGGGTGACGAAGTTGTTGACCGTGCCGGGCACCTCGTCGGTGTGCAGGTCGACGCGGATCTCGCCCTCGCTGGTGTCGAACACGGCCACGTAGTGGTGGGTGGGGTCGATGCACAGGGGCGGGGGCCCGTCGAACTCGAGAACGGGTTCGTCGACACCCTCGGGGGGCGGGCACTCACCCTCCCCGTAGTGGAAGGCGGCGTCGTCGCCGGTGTCGGCCGCCGTCGTGGTGGTCGGGGCCACCGTCGAGCTCGTCGGGGCGGTGACCGTCTCGGCGGTGTCGTCGCCGCCGGTCACCAACGACACCACCACCACGGCGGCCACGGCGGCGAGGCCGAGCAGGCTCCAGCGCACGAGGCGGTTGCGGCGTTCGGCCCGGCGCCGGGCCTCCTCGGCGGCAGCGAGCCGGGACGCCCGGGCCGCCTTCTGGCGTTCACGCTTGTCGGTACCCACGGCGTGCGACCCTAGCCAAGCGGGGACGGGGCCCGGCGTCGCCGGGCTCCGACGGGCTCACGGGGCGGGGGCGGCGGTGGCGGTGACGAGATCGATCCGCGCCACCGGTAGACCCGACGGGGACCCGGCCTCGTCGACGATGGCGCGGGCCACGTCCAACCCCTCCACGACCGCCCCGACCAGGGGATGCACCGGGTCGGCGCCCAGAGCGGCACCCGCCAGCTCGCTCGTGACGATCACGAAACGGCTGCTGAGGGTGCCGTCGGCGTCGGCGAACATCGCCACGGCACCCACCGGATACGCGCTCCCTCCGCTGTCGTCGGTGGGCAGGGTCGAGGGGCGAGTGGCGGGAACCGCCACGTCGAGGCCCGGATCGTAGGGCTCGCCGCCGACGAGGAGGCCGGCTTCGATGACCGGGGCGAAGGGCACCCCGTCGTAGACGTGGTACCGCACGAAGGACACGAACAGGTCGGCGGCCACGGGATCGAGGGCGGGCTCGACGCGTACCACGATGTCGCCCCGCTGGGTCGTGAGTGTCACCTCGACCGGTGACGTGTCGGCCAGGCACCCTGACGGGGCCTCGGCGAAGCCGGTCACCCGGGGCGACGAGCCGTCGGGTGCGGGGCACGGCACCGGGGCGTCGAGGTGGGCGCCCGGCTCGGGGAACGACAAGGCGACGGGCTCGGGCGCCGCCTCGAGATCGACGCTCGGGGTGGTGTCGGTGGGCGACCCACCGCCGGTGGAGGCCACGAACAAGCCGGCGCCGGCGGTCACGACGAAGGCGAGCACCAGCACGCCCGAGACGGTGCCGATGATCAGGCGCCGCCGCCGGGCCGCCCTCTCGGCCTGGCGCCGCCGGGCGTCGTCGCGGCGCCGGGCGTCGGCCGCGGTGCGCCGCGAACGGGAACGGGAGCGGGAACCGGCCACGGGGCGTGACGCTACCCGGGCGGCTCAGGTGACCGGGCGTCGGGCCGACGGGAGCGGGGACCATGGCCGACCCCGCGCCCCCGACCGGAGACACCGGCGCCCCCGCTTCCGGCGCGACCGGTCCCGATGCCGCCGCCCTCGAACGGATGGTGGAGCGGCACGCCGCCACCGTGTACCGCTTCGCCCTGTCGATCGTGCACGACGCCGCCCTCGCCGACGACGTCGTCCAGGAGACCCTGATCCGGGCCTGGCGTCGCGGCCCGGTCAGCGACGACGGCGAGGTCCCGCGGGCGTGGCTGATGAAGGTCGCCCGCAACACGGCGATCTCGATCCTGCGGGGCCGCCGCGACGAGCTCCCCGGGCCCGCCCACCTGCCCGAGGAGGCGGTCGGTGTGACGACGGATCGGGTGGTGGAGGGACGGGCGGCGCTCGACGGCCTGTGGGCCGCTCTCGGCGTCCTCGACCCCGACGACCGCCTCCTCGTCGTCCTGCGGGAGATCGACGGCCACACCTACGACGAGATCGCCGAGATCCTCGACCTCCCCCTGCCCACGGTGAAGACCCGCCTCTTCCGGGCCCGCCGGACCCTGAAGACCGCCCTGAAGGAGTGGCGATGAAGCTCACACGACACCCCCGACGGCGCCGCCTGCGGCGCTGGCTCGACGGGGCGGGGTCCGAGCGCGTGACCCGCCACATCGAGCAGTGCGCCCGGTGCCAGGAGGAGCTCGAGGCGCTGTCGGCCCTCGACGCCGCCGTGGTGGAGGAACTCGACGCCGCCTTGACCGTTCCCGACGACGTGTCCCGGCGCACCCGCGAGGCCCTCGAGTCGCGTCTGCGCAGCGAGGCCGCCCTGGGCGTGTTCGTCGACCTGTTCGGGGTGGCCGGCGATCTGGTGCGCCTCGTGGTCGACGACACGCCGCTGGCGGGCCCCGGCGACGGCGGCGCCGCCACCCACGGTGACGACGCTCAGGCCGACACGCCGACGACCGACGGGGAGGACGCTCAGGCCGACACGCCGACGACCGACGGGGAGCAGCGATGATCGATCCGTGGATCTGGGCGACCGGTGCCGTCGTCGTCGGCCTCCTGTCCGGGGTGGTCGGCGCCGCCCTGGTGCGCCGGATCGTGATCTCCGGGCGAGAGGACCGTCCCGAGATCGAGGACGCGGCGCGGGCCAGCGCCATCTTCATCTTCTTGTTCTTCACCGCCGTCGGGGTCATCGTCGCCGTCGCCTTCACCGACCGGGACTCCCTGCGTCTGGTCCCCCGGGACCTGCTCTCCTATGCCCCCCACGTGCTGGCGGCGGGACTGATCCTCATCGCCGGGCGGGCCATCGCCTATGCGATGACGGGTGTGGTCGACGGACTCCTCGAGGGATCGTCGCCGCGGATGCGGGCCCGCCTGGCGGGGGCGGTGCGCCTCCTCGTGTATGCCACCGCCGTCGTGCTCGCCCTGTCCCAGCTCGGGGTCGAGACGACGATCCTGTCGATCGCGGCGGCCGCCGCCCTGTTCGGATCGGCGGCGGCCTTCGC
>RFFY01000009.1 GCA_003697065.1 Actinomyces sp.
CCTCGTCCCCCTCGCCGCCGAGCGCGACGCCACCGTCGTCCTCGGCGTCAACCTCGACGATCTCGGCGACCACCGTCCCGGCCAGGCGGCCGCCTCCCGTCGGGGGGCACGTTTTCCCTTCGTCGAGGTCGGCCTCGACAAGGCGGCGGTTCGTGCCCTCGCCCGTCACCTCGGACTCGACGTCTGGGACAAGCCGGCGGCGGCCTGCCTCGCCAGCCGCGTCCCCTACGGCACGCCGGTCACGGCGGAGGTGCTGGCGCGGATCGAGACGGCCGAGGCCGGCCTGCTCGCCCTCGGCTTCCGCGAGGTCCGGGTCCGCCACCACGGCGACGTGGCGCGCATCGAGGTACCCCTCGCCGATCTCGAGCGCCTCGTCACCGACCGGGCCGCCGTCGTCGGGGCCGTCCGCGCCGCCGGCTACCGCTGGGTCACCGTCGACCTGGAGGGCCTCCGTTCCGGCAACCTCAACGTCGTTCTCGGACCCGACGGACGCCTCCCCGTCCGACGGTGACCGACGAGGAGCGCTTCCGCCGCCACGGCGAGGAGCTCGCCGCCGCCCTCGCCGCCGCCTTTCCCACCTGGTTGGCGCGCCGCCTCGACGATCGCCTCCGGGCGACCGGCATCGATCCCGGGGAGGCGGCCGACGGGCGCGCCGCCGCTGTCGCCGCCGCCGCCGCCGAGCTCGGGGCCGGCCTCGCCCGTCTCTGCACCGCCGACATCGACGAGCAGACCGACACCCCGCTGAGCCTCGTCCGCCGTGCCATCGCCGGGGCCCCGACCCGCTTCCTCGACGAGCACGGGGTGCCACGGCCCCGGCGGGACGAGATGGACAGCCGCCTCCTGCCCGACGACGTCCACGCCCTCGGTCCCGCGACCTTCGCCGAGCTCGGACCGGAGGTGGCCGAGGCGGCAGTGGTGTGGGGCGCCGCCAAGGCCCACCTCCACCGTCGCCGCCACGGGCGTCCCGGGGGCCCCTCGCTAGGCTCGGCGCCCGTGCCGGATGCCGCCAGCCCCACCGAACCCACCGCCGGAACCCCCGGGGGCGGGTCCCTGCCCGACCTCACCGGGGTGGAGGGTTGGCTCACCCTCGAGCAGGCCGAGCGTCTCCGGCGCGCCGCCGCCGCCGTGCCACCCGGTGGCCGCATCGTCGAGATCGGCAGCTTCCGGGGTCGGTCGACGATCGTGTTGGCCACGGCGGCGGCCGACGGCGTCGAGGTGATCGCCATCGACCCCCACGGGGGCGGCGACCGCGGCCCCCAGGAGATCGCCCCCGACCCCGTCCGGGGAGACGCCGACCACGCCGCCTTCGTCGCCAACCTCGAACGGGCCGGGGTCGCCGGGCGGGTGCGCCACGTGCGCTCCCCCTCGGACCGGGCGCACCCCCACGTGGCCGATCCCCTCGATCTGCTCTACGTCGACGGCGCCCACCGCTTCGGGCCGGCCCGCCACGACCTGGCGGCCTGGGGCGATCGGGTGCGCCCCGGGGGTCTGATGCTGGTCCACGACGCCTTCTCGTCCATCGGGGTGACCCTCGCCCTGTGGACCACGACGGCGGTGTCGGGACGGTGGCGCCACCGGGGTCGGGTGGGTTCCCTCGCCGCCTTCGAACGCGTCGAACCGACCCGGTGGGGCCGCCTCGCCCAGGTCGGCTGGCATCTCGCCCAGATGCCCTGGTTCGCCCGCAACGTGGCGGTCAAGGTGCTCCTGTCGGTCGGCCTGGGACGCCTCACCCCCCTGCTGGGTCACCGCAGCGGCGACTGGCCCTACTGATCCCCCGGCGGCGACCACCCGACCGGTGCTCGGGAGGGCGGGATCAGAGAGGCGTCACGGCCCGGAAACGCCCCCGTAACACGGCGTCCCTACGGTGACGCCGCCCGGTCCGTCCGTGTCGGACCCCGACCGAAAGAGAGACCCATGGAGAGCGGTGACATCGCCTGGATGCTCGTGTCGACCGCCCTGGTGCTGTTCATGGTGCCCGGGCTCGCCCTGTTCTACGGCGGCATGGTCAGGTCGAAGAACGTCCTCAACATGATCATGATGAATCTCTACTGCCTGGGGGCGGTGAGTGTGGTGTGGGTCCTAGCCGGCTACAGCCTCGGCAACGCCGGCGACAGCGGCTTCGTGGGCAGCCTCACGGCCCACTGGGGTCTCCACGACATCGACACCAGCGAGGAGATCGTCTCGGTCGCCTTCCTCATGACCTTCGCCGCCATCACCCCGGCCCTCATCTCGGGGGCCGTGGCCGACCGCATGCGCTTCGCGGCGTGGGCGGTCTTCGTGCCGGTGTGGTCCCTGCTCGTGTACAGCCCGGTCACCTTCTGGGTGTATTCGGGGTGGATGGAGAAGTGGGGTGTCCTCGACTTCGCCGGCGGCACCGCCATCCACGTCAACGCCGGCATCGCCGCTCTCGCCGTCGTCCTCGTCCTCGGTCGCCGCAGGGGCTGGCCCGAGGAGGCCATGCCGCCCCACAACCTCGTCTATGTCGTGTTGGGAGCGGGGATCCTGTGGTTCGGGTGGTTCGGCTTCAACGCCGGGTCGGCGGGTGCCGCCGACTTCCGGGCGGCCCAGGCCTTCCTCAACACCTTCGTGGCCGGAGCCGCCGGCATGCTGGCCTGGCTGGCGGTCGAACGCCTCCGCGACGGTCATCCCACGACCCTGGGTGCCGCCTCGGGCGTGGTCGCCGCCCTGGTCGCCATCACGCCCGCCGCCGGCTTCGTGGCGGGTCTGGCGCCGATCGTGTTCGGGGCGGTGGCCGGCGTCGCCTGCTACTTCGCCATCCAGCTCAAGACCCGCCTCGGCTACGACGACAGCCTCGACGTGGTCGGCGTCCACATGGTCGGGGGCCTCGTCGGAGGCCTGCTCCTCGGCTTCTTCGCCGATCCCTCGGCTTTCGGCGCCGACTTCCAGGCGGGTGTCCTCTTCGGCGGGGGCGAACTCCTCGGGGACCAGATCGTTTCGATGGGGGCGGTGCTGGCCTACTCCTTCGGCGTCACCTACGTGCTCGCCCGGATCCTCGACGCCGTCATCGGTCTGCGCGTCGACGAGGAGACCGAGGTCATCGGGCTCGACCAGACCGAGCACGCCGAATCGGCCTACGTCGAGTGACGACCCCGCCGCGTCCCGGGCCCGACGGGCCGCGTGGTGTCCTCGCCGACCCCGCCCTGGTGGGAGCGGCGGTGGCGACGGCGTTCGCCCGGGCCGTGGACACCTGGCTGGTCCAGACCGTCGGGCCGGCCGTACGTGATGCCCTCACCGCCGGCCATCGGGTGGCTCTCGTGGCCGTGGGCGGCTACGGGCGCGGTGAGCTCAGTCCCGGTAGCGACCTCGACCTGCTCCTCGTCCACGAGGTCGGCGCCGCCGTGGGCGAACTGGCCGAGGCCCTGTGGTATCCGGTGTGGGACGCGGGCTTCAAGCTCGGCCACGCCGTGCGCACCGTGGAGGAGGCCCGCCGGCTCGCCGCCGACGACCTCGACACCGCCACCTCCCTGCTGCACACCCGTCTCCTGGTGGGCGAGGCCGCCCTGGCCGAGGAACTGGCCCACGTCGCCCGGGCCGACTGGGTGGAGGACCGGGGGCGGCGCCTGCCCGAACTCGTCGAACGCACACGCGAGCGCCACGAGGCGGCGGGCGAGGTCGCCTTCCTGCTCGAGCCCGACCTGAAGACCTCCCGGGGCGGGCTGCGGGATATCCACACCCTGGACTGGATCGCCCGGGCCCATCCCCCCGGTGCGAGCCCCCACGTCTCCCGGGCCGAACTCACCGCCCTGCACGGGCCCCACGACACCCTCCTGTCGGCCCGGGTCGAGCTCCACCGCCGGACGGGACGCAGCGCCGACGTCCTGTTGCTGCAGGAACAGGACGAGGTGGCGGCGGCCCTCGGCTACGGCGACGCCGACGAGCTGATGACGGCGGTGGCGACGGCCGGTCGCTCCACGGCCTGGCTCGTCGACGCCGTCACCCACCGCATCGACCTCGAGACCCGACGCCGGGGTCGACGTCTCCGCCGACGCCGCGAACCCGCTCCCGAGTTCGTCGACGCCGACCTCGTGCTCGTCGACGGCACCCTGGAGCTGGCCGAGGGCGTGGACGTGACCGACCCCACCCTGCCTCTCCGGGTGGCGAGGGCGGCGGCCCGCTCCCAGGCCTTCATCGACCGTCACCTCCTCGACCGCCTCGGCGCGGCGGCACCCCCGCTGCCCGAACCGTGGCCCACGCTCGCGGTCGACACCCTGGTCGAGACCCTGGCGACCGGCCGGCCGGCGGTGGCCGCCCTCGAATCGCTCGACCAGGTCGACCTGCTGAGCCGCCTCCTGCCCGAGTGGGCCCCGAACCGCAGCCGTCCCCAGCGCAACGCCTACCACCGCTTCACCGTCGACCGGCACCTCCTGGAGACGGCCGCCGAGGCTGCCCGCCTGGTGGACCGGGTCGAACGCCCCGACCTCCTCCTGCTGGGGGCCCTCTTCCACGACATCGGCAAGGGTCATCCCGGTGACCACACCGAGGTCGGCCAGCGCCTCGTCGCCCGTATCGGCGAGCGCATGGGCCTCGCGCCCGTCGACGTCGACGTGCTCACCGAGCTCGTACGCCTCCATCTCCTCCTGCCGGACGTGGCGTCACGGCGCGACCTCGACGACCCCGCCACCATCGCCTTCGTCGCCGACGAGACCGGCTCGCCGGAGATGCTCGATCTGCTGGCCGCTCTCACCGAGGCCGACTCCATCGCCACCGGTCCCACGGCCTGGAACGCCTGGAAGGCCGAACTCGTGGGCGAACTGGTGGCCCGGGTCCGCCGTCTCCTGCAGGGCGGTTCGGCCGGTGAACGGGTCTTCCCGACCCCCGAGCAGAGGCGCCTGCTCGAGGGGCGGACCCGGGTGGTCCGCCTCGACGGTCACCTCCTGACGGTCGTGGAGGCCGACCGGCCGGGCCTGTTCTCGCGGGTGGCGGGGGCCCTGGCCCTCCACGGCGTCGACGTGTGGGAGGCCAACCTGCACACCGAGGACGGGTGGGCCCTCGAGGTCCTGCGGGTGGGGGGTGGGACCGCCCTGCTCGAGCGCCCCGACCGCATCCTCGCCGACATCGCCGCCGCTCTCGACGGCCGGATCGCTCTGCGGGCCCGTCTCCTCGAGCGGGTCCGGACCTACGGCTCGCGGCGGGCCACCAGCGCCCGCCCGGTCGAGCCCCAGGTCCACGTCGACAACGAGGTCTCGGCGGAGTCGACGGTGCTCGAGGTCCGCTGTCCGGACTCCATCGGCGTCCTGTACCGGATCACCCGGGCCCTGGCCGAGATGGACCTCAACATCGTCACGGCCAAGGTCCAGACCCTCGGTCACGACGTCATCGATGCCTTCTACGTGCGGGGGACCCACGGCGGCAAGCTCGTCGACCCCCACCATCTCGCCGAGATCGAGCGGGCCATCATCGCCGCCATCGGCCTCGACGCCTGAGGGGCCCGCGGCGGCGCGCGGCCCGGCGGCGGTGGGCGACCGCCGAGGCGGGGACGGTAGGGTCGGCGGCGTGGGAAGCGCCCCCGGACCGGTGACCCAGGCCGATCTCATCCGCTGGTACCAGACCCTGGCGGGTATCGCCCGCACGGGGCTGGGTTTCACCCAGAGCCTCTACGAGCGCGAGCGCTTCGAGGAGGTGCTGGCGGTGGCCGCCGACATCCGGGCCCACGTGGAGGCCGGTGTCGACACCGACACCCAGGTCGTCGAGTGGCTGGCCGAGGTGGGCGACGGGGTGGCGGGCTACGTCACCCCCAAGGTCACCGTCGGTGCCGTGGTCGGCAACGACGCCGGTGAGCTGCTCCTGGTCAAGCGGGCCGACGCCGGGGTGTGGTTGTTCCCGACGGGCTGGGCCGACGTCGGCTACTCCCCGGCCGAGGTCGTGGTGAAGGAGGTCCACGAGGAGACGGGGATCGAGTGCGAGGTCGTGCGCCCCATCGCCGTTCTCGACGGTCTGCGTCGCCGCTTCACCCGCATCCCCCTGTACTCCATCGTGTTCCACTGCCGTCGCACGGGCGGCACCCTGCGTCCCCACCCTCTGGAGTGCCTCGACGCCGGCTTCTTCCCCGAAGACGGCCTCCCCGAGCCGGTGGCGGGCGCGGACCAGTGGGCCGATCACGCCTTCCGGGCCATACGCGGCGAAGATGTGCCCGTCATGTTCGACCCGCCGCGTCAGCCCCCGTGGCGGGGCGAGACCCACGATCTGATCCACGAGCGGGAGCCCGATGAGCGACACGACGGCGACACCTGACATCACCCCGGAGATCGACTACGGGGTCACCCGTGACGGTCTGCTCCAGCTGAGGCGCCGGTGGCGGCCCGCGACCCCGGCGCGGGCGGCGGTGCTCGTGCTGCACGGCATCGCCGAGCACTCCGGCCGCTACGAGCACGTCGGTGGGCGGCTGGCCGCCCACGGCTTCGACGTGGTGGCCATCGACCAGCGCGGCTACGGACGCAGCGGTGGCCGGCGCGGTCACGTCGATTCGTGGGACCAGTTCCTCGACGACGTCGAGGACCAGATGGCCCAGGTACGGAGCCTGGACCTGCCCGTCGTGCTGCTCGGCCATTCGATGGGGGGTCTCATCGCCACCTCCTACGTGACCGACGAGAGGCCGGCCCCGGATCTGCTGGTGCTGTCGGGGCCCGCCCTGGGCGCCGACGTGCCCTGGCACCTGAGGGTGGCGGCGCCGCTGCTGGGGACCCTGTGGCCGACCCTGGTCATCCGTGACGAGGGTGACCCCTCGGTGCTGGCCACCGACCCGGCGGTGGGAGAGCGCTTCTACGCCGATCCCCTCCGGGTGCCGTACCCCACGGCCCGGCTGGGTCGCGAGCTCCTGCGGGCCATCGCGAAAGCCCGGTCCCGCATCGACCGGGTCACCATGCCGACCCTGGTGGTGCACGGGGGCGACGACACCCTGGTGCCCACCGAGGCGTCGGCGATCCTCGAGGACCTGCCCAACGTGACCCGGAGGGTGTATCCCGGTCTGCGCCACGAGGTCTTCAACGAGCCGGTCGGTCTCGACATCGTCGACGAGGTGGCCGCCTGGATCGACGAGCGCCTCGCCGAGCTCTAGCCGACCGTTCGAGCCGTCAGGCGGCGCCGGGCACCGTGACCGTGTCGGTGTCGCGGCCCGAGCGCAGGACCCGACCCGGTAGCTCACCGGTCTCGCGACCCTCGAGCACGGTGGTCACACCGCCGACCATCACCCGCTCGATGCCGACCGCCTCGCTCCACAGGCGCGCCGTGCCGCCCGGAAGGTCGTGGCGGAGCTCGACGGGGGTGGCGTCGACGGTCTCGGGATCGAACAGGACCAGGTCGGCCCGGTAGCCCTCGGCCACCCTCCCCCGTCCCCGGAGGCCGAAGAGGCGGGCGGGAACGTCGGTCAGGTGGTGGATCGCCTCCTCGAGGCCCATGAGGCGCCGGCCCCGGATGCAGTCGGCGAGCCAGGCGGTGGTGTAGGGGGCGCCGGCCATGCGGTCGAGGTGGGCCCCGGCGTCGGAGCCGCCGATCATGACGTGGGGATGGCGCCAGGCCTCGGCGCGCAGACGCCAGCTCTCGGCGTCGTCGTCGGTGGGGCCGGGCCACAACACGGTGCGCAGCTCGTCGGCGATGGCGATGTCGAGAAGGCAGTAGAAGTCGCGGACCCCGCGCTCGCGGGCGATGTCGGCCACCCGCCGGCCCTTGAGCCCCTCGTTGGCGGGCGAGAAGGTGTCGCCGATGACATAGTCGCCCCAGCCCGTCAGGCGGGCGAACACCCCGGCGTCGGGGGAGGCGGCGCGCAGCTCCATGAAGCGGCGGACCTCGGGGTCCTTCAGCTTCTCGATGCGCTCGGGGAGCGGCAGCCCGAGGATGTCGCCCCAGTCCGGCATCATGTTGAGGGCGCAGTAGCGGCCGAAGCTCATGTTCATCCCCACGAGGATGGGCATGGTGAGCGCCACCACCCGGGCGCCGCGCTCGGCGGCCCGTTCCCCGGCGGCGATCTGGTGGCGGTACTCGTCGGGCCGGGCCGAGTCGATGGTCAAGACGTTCCAGTTGAGGGGACGCCGGGCGGCCAGCGACATGTCGATCATGAGCTCGATCTCGTCGTCGGTGAAGCCCTGCATGCAGCCGTCGGTGACCCACTCGAGGGTCGTGCCGGGATGGTCGGCGACCTCGCGGGCGAGGGTGAGGATCTCGTCACGGCCGGCCCAGCGACTGGGGACGGGCTGTCCGTCCCAGTCGCTGTGGGTGTAGGCCTGGCTGGTCGAAAAACCCATCCCCCCCGCTTCGAGGGACTGGGCGAGCAGTCGCCGCATGGCCTCGACCTGGTCGGGGGTCGCCTCGTGGCCGACGGCGTCGTCCTTCATCACGACGCGCCGCAGGGCGCAGTGGCCGACGAGGAAGCCGACGTTGACGGCGACGGCGCCCTCGAGGCGGTCGAGGTAGTCGGCGAAGCTCCGCCACGACCAGTCGATCCCGTTCTCGAGGGCCTCGAGGGGCATGCCCTCGACCTTCACCATCATCTTGCGCAGGTACTCGGCGTCGCTGTCGTCGCCGAGGGGGGCGAGGGTGAAGCCGCAGTTGCCGGCGATGACCGTGGTGACGCCGTGGAGGTTGGAAGGGGTGGCATGGGGGTCCCAGAAGAGCTGGGCGTCGTAGTGGGTGTGGGGATCGATGAAGCCGGGGGCCGCCACGAGGCCCTCGGCGTCGATGGTCTGGTGGGCCGGTTCGTCGATGTCGCCGACGGCGACGATGAGACCGTCGCGTATGCCGATGTCGGCGCGGCGGGCCGCCGTGGCGGTCCCGTCGATGACCGTGGCGTTGCGGAT
The DNA here is from genome assembly GCA_003697065.1 of Actinomyces sp. Classification (GTDB taxonomy): domain Bacteria; phylum Actinomycetota; class Acidimicrobiia; order Acidimicrobiales; family Aldehydirespiratoraceae; genus J010. Next base: position 8,811 of record RFFY01000009.1, read on the forward strand.
CACGATGTCGAGCACGTCCACCCCCTTGTTCCCGGCGAGGATAGACCGCCCGTCCGGGATCTGACGATCCGTCAGATCCGGGACGGCGAATCGGGGCTGTGCCCCGGACCCGAGCTCGTGGCAGGCTCACCCCTCGTGAGCACGCCCACCCCCGACGGCCTGCTGGCCGAGCTGACCCTCGACGAGAAGATCGCCCTCCTCGCCGGTGCCGACATGTGGCACACCCGCCCCGTCGAGCGCCTCGGCCTGCCCGCCATGAAGGTCACCGACGGCCCCAACGGCGCCCGCGGCGACGGCCTTCTCGGGACCGGGACCCCCACGGCGTGCGTGCCGTCGGGCTCGGCTCTGGGCGCCACCTGGGACCCCGACCTCGTGCGCCGGGTCGGGGAACTCCTCGGTGACGAGGCGCGCGCCAAGGGGGCCCATGTGCTGTTGGCCCCCACCATCAACCTGCACCGCCATCCCCTGGGGGGACGCAACTTCGAGTGCTACAGCGAGGATCCCCTCCTCACCGGCCGCCTCGCCGCCGCCTTCGTGCAGGGGGTGCAGTCCCGCGGTGTGGCCACCACCCCCAAGCACCTGGTGGCCAACGACTCGGAGTTCGAGCGCAACACCATCGACGTCCACGTCGACGAGCGGACCCTGCGCGAGGTCTACCTCCGGCCCTTCGAGGAGGCCGTCGTCGGTGGGGGCGCCTGGGGGGTCATGAGCGCCTACAACCGCCTGGGCGGCACCTACTGTTCCGAGCACCGCCACCTCCTCACCACCGTGCTGCGCGAGGAGTGGGGCTTCGACGGGTTCGTGGTGTCGGACTGGTACGCCGCCCGCTCCACCGCCGCCTCCCTCACCGCCGGTCTCGATCTCGAGATGCCCGGTCCCGGGATCCACTTCACCCCCGAGCGTGTCCACGCCGCTCTCGCCGCCGGCGAGATCACCGTCGAGGACATCGACACCGCCGTCCGCCGCCTCCTCGTCGCCTACGAGCGCACGGGGGTGCTCGCCGGTGCGGGCGGGGGCGAGGAGACCGAGCTCGACCGGCCCGAGGACCGGGCGCTCATCCGGGAGGCGGCGGCCGCCGGCACGGTCCTGCTCACCAACGACGGGACGCTCCCCCTGGACGAGTCGGCGATCACCTCGCTGGCGCTGATCGGGCCCAACGCCTGGCACGCCCGCATCATGGGCGGCGGCTCCGCCACCGTCGCCGCCTACCGGGAGGTCAGCCCGGTCGACGCCCTCCGGCGCCGGCTCGAGGGGCGGGCCCGGGTCGACTGGGCCCCCGGCTGCGAGATCGACCGCGTGACCCCGCCTCTGCGCCCGCCCCTGCTCACGGGTCGGGTCACCCTGGAGCTGTGGCCCGGACACGTCGACCCCGCCGACCCCGGCGTGGGACCTCCGGCCGCCGTCCTCGAGCGTTCGGGTATGCGGTTCGTGTTCTTCGGGTCGCCGGCGCCGGGCCTGCCCGCCGACGCCTACACCTGGCGGGCCCGGGCGACGGCCGTCCCCACCGAGTCGGGTCGCCATGCCGTCCGCCTCATCCAGGCGGGGCGCGCCCGGGTCCTCGTCGACGGCGAGGTCCTCGTCGACGGGACCAGGGGGGAGATCCCCCGCGGCGACGACTTCTTCGGCTTCGCCTCCGAGGAGATGGAGGCGGTCGTCGAGCTCGAGGCCGGCCGCCCGGTCGAGATCGTCGTCGAGGCGACGAACCGCGACGCCGTGCTGCTCGCCGGCGCCCAGGTCGGCCTCGTGCCCCTGGTCGAGCGCGACCTGCTGGGCGAGGCCGAGGCCCTCGCCGCCGCCGCCGACGCCGCCGTGGTCGTGGTGGGGACCAACGACGACTGGGAGACCGAGGGGCGCGACCGGGACCTGTTCGAACTCCCCGGAGACCAGCCCGAGCTCATCCGGCGGGTGGCCGCCGTCAACCCCCGCACGATCGTGGTCGTCAACACGGGGGGCGTCCACGCCCTCGACTGGATCGACGAGCCGGCGGCGGTGGTGTCGATCGGCTTCGCCGGCCAGGAACTCGGCCATGCCCTCGCCGACGTCCTGTTCGGTGACGTCGACCCCGGCGGGCGGATGCCGACCACGGTCCCGGCCCGCCTCGAGCACGCCCCCAGCTTCGTCAACCATCCCGGCGAGAACTCCCGGGTCGTCTACGGCGAGAACCTCTACGTGGGTCACCGCTGGTTCGATTCCCGCCATCTCGAACCCCTCGTCCCCTTCGGGCACGGCCTGTCCTACACCCGGTTCACGATCGGGGACGTGGCCGTCACCCCCGCGTCGGCCACCGCCGCCGCTCTCGCTGCCGGTGCCGGGGTGGTGGTCGAGGCCACCGTCACCAACGTCGGCGAGCGGGCCGGAAGCGAGGTCGTGCAGGTCTACCTCGAGGCCGTGGAGCCCCGCCTGCACCGCCCCCTGCGGGAACTCGCCGGCTTCGCCAAGGTGCACCTCGAGCCGGGGGAGTCCCGGCGGGTGGAGGTCGTCGTCGAGCCCCGATCCTTCGCCGTGTACGACCCGGGTGACCCCGACTTCGCTCGTCTCCGCACGGGTGGACCCGTCCCCGCGGCCGCCGGCCACGAGCGCCGCCAGGAGGCGGGCTGGTGGCTCGACCCGGGCCGGTTCCGGCTCCACGTGGGCCGCTCCTCGCGTGACCTCGGCGCCGTCGTCGAGCTCGTCGTGGAGGGCGACGCCGTGCGGACGGGATGAGGCCCGGCCGCCCGGCAGCGCGGGGACGGCGAGGCCGCTGTCACAGGCGGGCCAGGCGGCGCTCGACGCGGTCGAGGAAGGCCCGCCGGTCGGCGAGCTCGCTGCGATCGACGTCGTAGAGGGCGATCCAGCTCACCCGGGCCAGGGGATGCACCACGGTGCGCAGACCCCGCCGGTACCACAGGCGTCCGGCGTGACCCTCCACCAGGTTCTGCCAGCGGGGTGAACCATGGGTGGTCACCACGATCACCCGACGGATGTGGCGCAGGCGGCGGGCCGGCAGGGCGGGAAGGAGACGGTCGAACCAGCCCTTCACGATGGCGGGCAGGCCGCCCCACCAGGTGGGGTGGACGAGGACGAGGGTGTCGGCAGTGGCGAGGGCCTCGAGATGGCGGGCGAGGACGGGGTCGCCACCGGTGTCGGCGCCCGGTCGGTAGAGGGGGTCGAACCCCTCGGCGTACAGGTCGCAGACGGCGACCTCGTGACCGGCGCCCTCCAGGGCGGCCCGGGCCCGGTCACGCACCGCCGCCGTGAGGGAGTCGGCGAGAGGGTGGGCGTACACCAGCACCACCCGGCGCCGGGTGGGCGTCACCATCGGCGCATCCTCGACTCGACCCGGGTGGCGAAAC
>RFFY01000575.1 GCA_003697065.1 Actinomyces sp.
CAGCTTCAGCACGGCGTAACCCTCGTCGTCGGTGTCGAACAGCTCGGGGGCCAGCAGGTAGCAGCGGTTGTGTCCCTGGCAGGCGGCGCGGTCGAAGGCGATTCTCACGGACGGGCTCCTCGGATACGGACGGGCAGGCGACGCGGCCCGCGCACCTGGCCCGTCGACCAGACGACGGCGTCGGGATCGGCGAGCTCGAAGTCGCCGAAACGGTCCATCCACGCCTCGACGGCCACCTTCAGCTCGAGGCGGGCGAGGTTGGAACCGATGCAGCGGTGGATGCCGAGCCCGAAGGCGGCGTGGCGGTTGCGGGTGCGGTCGATGACGAACTCGTCGGCCCGGTCGAAGGCCTCGGGGTCGCGGTTGGCGGCGGGGAAGGGCAACAGGACCCAGTCGCCGGGCCGCAGGTGGCGCCCGTGGAGCTCGGTGTCGCGGGCGACGAGGCGGGCCATCGTCACCGGGGCGTAGAAGCGCAGGAACTCCTCGACGGCGAAGAGGCGGACGTCGGGATCGTCGAGCCAGCGTCGGCGGTCGGCCGGGCTCTGGGCCAGATGCCACAAAGCGGCACCGATGGCCGACCAGGTGGTGTCGATGCCGGCGATCAACAACAGGCCGATGGTGCCGCGGACGTGTTCGTCGGCGAGGGGGACGCCGTCGATGTCGACCGACAGCAGGTACGAGACGAGGTCGTCGCCGGGCTGGCGGCGCCCGTCGGCGATCTCGCGGCGCCGTTCGGCGATGACGAGATCGAGATAGTGGTCGATGGTCTCCTCGTAGGGCCTGTCGGTGGCCTCGGCGGGATCCTCGAGGATGTCGTGGATGAAGGCCCGGAAGCGGTCGCCGTCGGCGCGGGGGACGCCGAGCATGTCGGCGATGACCCGTACGGGGATGTGCTGGGTGTAGCGCCGGGCGGCGTCGACGATGCCACCGTCGGCGTCGAGGTCGGCGGCGATGTCGTCGAGGAGCTCGCGGCACGTCGCCTCGGCCACGGGTTCCCAACGCTCGATGGCCTTGGGGGAGAAGAAGGGGAGCAGGAGACGGCGGGCCGTGGCGTGGAAGGGCGGGTCGGAGGTGATGGGCGGGGCGTAACCGACGGGGGCGGGGATGTCGGGGCGGGCGTCGGTGACGATCACCCCCTGGGACGAGAAGTGGTCGGTGTCGTGGGCGATGGCCGCCACGTCCTCGTGGCGGGTGGGCAACCAGGTGCCGCCGAAGCGTTCGGTGTGGGCGACGGGACAACGCCGACGGAGCTCGTCCCAGATCTGGGGGGCGTGGGCGGCCCAGTCGGCGTGGGTGTGGTCGAAGTCGGTCGCCCAGTCGGTCACCGCTGGTCGGTCGGTGTCGGTCATGGTCCCCCCGTGGCGTCGATCCCGGTGAGTCTGATCACCCTGTCGGCGGCGGGCAAGAGGGCGTGACCGATCCCACACGGTGGTGGGGTGAGGGGCGGCGGCGCACCCGGCGCCGGGGCCTGCGAGACTGGACGCGTGGCCGGAGGGGACGAGTCGCCGTGGCGTCTGGTGGGTGCGGCCGGCGATGCCCTCATCGGGTCGCTCGCCGGACTCGAGGACCTGCTGGGTCTGCCGTCGGCGGTTGTGGCGACGACCCTGGCCCGGCGCCTGGCCGGGTGGCGGATCGAGACCGACACGGTGAGCGCCACCGTCGCCGGGGTGAACCGGGTGGTGCCTGCCCGGGCGGTGACGACGACCCTGCGCCACGGTCCGGCGGGCGCCCGCTCGGGGCGGGTGGCCGTGTGGCAGCGGCTCGACCTCGAGCTCGTCGACGTGCGTCACCGGGGGCGTCCCCTCCGGGGCGTGGACCTGGACCTGACCGACGTCGCCGTGGTCATCGGGTCGTCCCGGGTGCACGCGGCCGCCGTGGCGGTCCGGGCCCGGGTGGGTGTGGACGAGTTGGGCGCCTGGTCCCCCCGCCTCGCCGGGGCAACGGTGACATCGGCGGGGGGTGAGCTCGTCGTGGGCACTCGTCGGCTCGGGGGTCGGGTGGGGGCGGTGGTGACGCTGGCGGTCGACGATGGTGAGCTCGTCGCCGAGGTCGGCGCCGTGCGCGCGGGACGGCGGTCGGTGGGCCTTCCTCGACGCCTCCGGCGTCGGGAGCCGGTGCCCCTGCGTCACCTGCCGGCGGGCTTGTCGCCGGTGGCGGTCACCGTCGGTGACGACACGGTCGAGATGGTGCTCGAGGGCACCGATGTGACCCTGCCCGTCGACATGGCCGGTCTGGTGTGATCTGATGACCCGGTTCGCCGTCCGCGCAGGCCGGGCCCGAGCGGGGGAGACCCGATGAGCATCGCCGACGAGGGCACCGTCGCCTTCACCACCTACACCCGGGCCGGTGCGGCCAAGACGACGCCGGTGTGGATCGCCGACCTGGGCGACGGCACCGTCGGGTTCACGACGCCCTCGCGCTCGTGGAAGGCGCGCCGTTTGGCCAACGACGATCGTGTGGTGCTCCAGCCCTCCGACCGGCGTGGTCAGGTGTTGCCGGGCAGTCGACCCGTCACCGGCCGGGCGGTCGTCTCGGCCGACGATTTCGCCCGCGTCGATGCCGCCATCGCCGCCAAGTACGGCATCCAGAGACGCCTGATCCGCGCCATCGGCCGGGTGGCGGCCCTCTTCGGCGCCGACCGCCTCGCCGACACGGCGGTCGTCGTCACCCTCGACGAGGGCTGACCGTCGTGCCCGGCCGGCGGACGGGCCGGACCGGCGCTGTCCTCCGGGCGGGGGTCAGGTCACCCGGGGGTCAGGTCGGTTTCTCGCCGGCGGCTTCGGCCACGAAGGCCCGGTAGATGCGTACCAGGGCGCTCTTGTGGTCCTCGGTGAGGACGGGATCGGCCGTGATGGCGCTCACGACGTCGGTGTCGCCTCCCGCGTCGGGTTCGAGGATGCCGGCTCGCACGTAGAGGGTCTCGGCTGACACCTCGAGGGCCCGGGCGATCTGTTGGAGGATCTCCGCCGAGGGGCGCTTGAGGCCCCGCTCGATCTGGGAGAGGTACGGATTCGAGATGTTGGCGCGTTCGGCCAGCTTGCGCAGGCTCAGTTGGGCCTGGCGCCGCTGGTCGCGGATGAAGGCGCCGACGTCGAGGCGGTGGTCCCGCTCGGCGGAGTCCTCCTGGCCGGTCACCGGGTGCCGGCGCTCAGGCGTCGGTCGTCTCGCCGGCGGTCTCGGGGGCGGGCACGCCGAGGCGCTCCCACAGGGCACGGCGGCGGGCGGCGACGGTCTCGGCCACCTTGTCGGGCAGGCGTTCGACGAGGCGATCGGTGACGGGCTCGGTGCGGGCCCGCAGGTCGCTCAGGGTGTCGCGGGCGTGCTGGCGGGCGATCTCGGCGCGTTCGTCGAGCTTGCCGGGCAGATGGACCTCACGTCCGAGGACGGCCTCGGTCACGAGCAGGTTGACGCCGGCGCCGGTGTAGCCGGCGGTCTCCAGGCGCTCGCGGGTCTTGTCGACGAGGGTGGGCATGGGTTGACTCCTTGGTCGGACCGGCTCCTGCCGGGCGGAGGCACCCGGAACGGGGCCGGGTGCTTGCTGGGTGCTAACTGTAGCAAGCACCCGGGCGGGGTCCGCCGCGTCCGCCCTGGTCGTCGGTCACACAGTCGGGCTCACCCCCACGGGAGGTCGACGTAGAACCAGCCCCGGGCCACCGAGCGTTTCGCCATCCAGACCTCGGCGTTGGAGAGGTCGACGAGGTCCACGCCCTGGGCGGTGGCCTCCGCCTCGAGGTTGCAGTAGGCGAACAGGGTGAACAGGAAGGGGCCGTCCCAGGAGTAGTCCGACTCGCCCGCCCCGACCAGGGCCCGGTCGGTGAGCGTGCCGTCGGGCAGGACCGCCTGGGTCCCACCGTTGATGTGCTCGATCACGCCGGCGGGCAGGGGTTCCGACAGCGACGAGGCGGGAAGCTCGCTCGTCTCCGGATCGATGCCGGAGACGACCCACTCGGTCTCGCCGTCGAGCCTCTTGTCGACCCGTTCCCGCTGGGACCAGGGGTCGACGAGGCGATCGGCCGGCTCGGCCCGGAGCCGGATCAAAGCGATGCCGAGCCCGTCGACACCGTCGGGGACCGGGCCCCAGCGAAACGGCGGCGTGGGGAAATCGGTCTTGGTGGGATAGCGGGTGTAGGCCTCGGGCAGGACCTCCCCCATGCCCGGCGACTCGAACTCGAGGGGCTGATCCACGAAGGCCGGACAGCGGCTTCCCGGCTCGGTGGCCGCCGCCTCGCCCGTGGTCCCGCTCGGCGACGACGAGGTGTCCTCAACGGCGTCCGTCGAGACCCCTGACGTCGCCGACTCCGACGAGCCCGACGAGAGCCCCGACGTCGCCCCGTCGTCGGATCCCCCACCCAGGATCCCGAACCCGATCAGCCCACCGACGAGGAGGATCACGACGCCGGCGATCATCCCCGCCAGGCAACCCCGCGAGCCGCGGACCGTCACTTCCGGAGGGGCCGGTGACGCCTCGGGGTCCGCCGGCGGGGGCGGGAAGACGGAGATGGCGGCGTCATCGCCGTCACCGAGTCCGTCGACGTCGTGCACGGTGGCGATGCGCCCGTCGGGCAGGGTGACGTTGACGTCGTGGGTGACGGGGCCCCACTCCTCGTCGGCGATCGGGGTGGGCGCCGGGTCGCCGGTGTCGGGTTCGAGGCCGGGTAGGTCCTCGTCGCCGGTGTCGGGTTCGAGGCCGGGCAGCTCTTCGTCGCCGGGCTCGAGGGTGACCTGCTCGTCCACCTCGACGAGGTGCTCCACCCCGACGGTGAAGGCGGTGTTCGGGTCTCCGCCACCGGTGTCGGGGCCGTCGCCGGTGGTGGCCTGCTCGCGGCGGGCCCGTGCCGTCCAGGCATCGTAGAAGGCCTGCTTCACCGCGTCGCTGAGCCGGCCGAA
>RFFY01000576.1 GCA_003697065.1 Actinomyces sp.
AGGCCGCCGATCACCGCACCCGCCAACACACCCCGCAGGGTCACCAACCTGGACATCACATCATCTCCTCGTGTCATGGACTCACCCGCACCACACCGGCGCAGGCACCCGTCCCGACGCGACCGTAGACGCCCGTGGACACTTCCCCGGGTATTTGTTCCGCGAGCGGCTCAACGGTCCTCGCGACGCATACGGGCCACCGCCTCGAGATCGACGGCGTCGACCAGGCCCGAGATCACCGGCACCCGCATCGGTTCGCGGTAGCGGACCTCGACCGTCACCGTGTCGGCACCTCGGGTCACCTCGACCTCGGTGAACTCCGGGACCAGGCCACCGGCGCCGATCACGGCGTGCCCCACCGCCGTGTCGTCGCCGCCCACGGCCGCCACCCGCACCCCGGACCGCACGGCGTGGGTCAGCATGACCCGGGTGTGCACGACCAGCCCGACCTGGACCACCGCCAGCATCAGCACCGCCACCAGAGGCACCATCAGGGCGAACTCCACCGTCGCCTGACCCCGCTCAGCATCCGACCCGGGCGGGGACCCCGCCCCCTCACCGAGGGGACGGGGTCCGCACCGGCCCGGGCCGGGACATCCCCGGCGTCGCACAGCGCGCACGCCCACCTCAGGCGATCTTCGAGGTCACGCTCTCGAGGACCCTGTTCATCAGCACCGTGACACCGTCGGTGCCCGCGGCCCACTTGAGCACGAGCAGGCCGATGGTGGCGGCGGCGATGACGACGAGGGCGTATTCGGCGGTGGCCTGGCCACCCTCGCCCCGGGCGACGATTCCGTGGCGGACGGCGAGGACGAGGCGCACGAGGCGGAGGCGGGCGATGGTGAGGGCAACGGGAACGGACATGGCGTTTCTCCTGGGATCGTGACGAGCGGGGGGAAGTGCGGATCGGGTGGGGCCGGGGCGGCCCGGGTCGGTCAGCCCAGCGAGAGGCTTCGCAACGAGCCGTACAGGAGGGGGACCAGGGTCAAGGCGACGAAGGCGGGCAGGATGCACGCCACCAGGGGGAACAGCATCCGCACGGGGACCCGGCGGGCGGCCTCCTCGGCCCGGACCCGGCGACGACGTCGGGCCTCGTCCCCGACCCGCTCGAGACCCGCCAGCACGGGAGCCCCGTCGTGGTCGGCGGCGACGAGGGTCGTCACCAGGGGGCGGAGGGGGTCGCCGAGTTCGTCCACGAGGACGTCGAGGGCGCGGGCGAAGGTCTCGCCGGCGTCGAGGCGTCGACCCAGTTCGGCGAAGGTGATGTCGAAGGGCGCGGGAAGACGGGGCCCGACGCCGGCCAGGGCCTGGCGGGGGGTGGCGCCCGCCGCCACCGCGAGGGTCAGCAGGTCGACGACGTCGGGAAACAGGAACTCGATGAGGCGGCGACGATCGGCGACCTCCCGGCGACGGCGGGCGGCGACGAGCCCGCCGACGGCGAGAAGAGGGACGGGCGCCAGCAGCGGCGCCGCCAGGGCCAGGACGAGGCCCCCGGCGACGGCGGCGACGAGGGTGCCCGGCGCCACGCCGAGGGTCGGGGCCAGCCGGGTGGCGGGTGCGCCGAGTCGAGCCACCAGTACACGGGCCGACCCTGCCCGGCGGTGAGCCGGGGCCGGACGAGACCTGTCGCCGCCGGGTCGGCGGGGCGACACCGAGGCCGGCCAGACCCCGTAGAGGACGGCGCC
>RFFY01000577.1 GCA_003697065.1 Actinomyces sp.
CCGGCTCCAACTTCGTGTCCATGGTCAAGTGGCGCAGCGAGGCCGCCAACCAGGGCGTCGACGTCCCCATCTGGGAGTGCACCATCGCCTGCTACACGCCCCAGTTCATCGAGGAGGCCGGTGACGCCGCCGAGGGCACCTACATGGCCGTCTTCTCCGTCCCCTTCGAGGAGGCCGACACCAACCCCGAGCTCCAGGCCTACGTCGACGCCGTCTCCACCCCCGAGGCCTTCGGGCTCAACTCCTGGGCGGCGGGCGTCATGCTCGAGGAGGTCGTGAACGCCATCGTCGCCGAGGAGGGACCCAACGCCATCACCCGGGCCAAGGTGATGCAGGGTCTGGCCGACCTCCACGACTTCGACGCCCGCGGCATGCTCGGCACCCTCGACGTCGGCAACCGCACGGCATCGGGCTGCTACGTCCTGCTCCAGGTGCAGGACGGCAAGTTCGTCCGGGTCCACCCGAGCGAGCGGGGCACCCTCGACTGCACCGACACCAACGTGGTGCAGATCACCCTCGACGCCGCCGCCGAGGCCGAAAAGCTCGGCTGACATGACCGGCCACCCGGCCTCCGCCCCCGGACGCTCCCGGCCGTGAGACGCGTGAGACGCTCGACTCGTCTCGTCCTCGCCGGCGCCGTGGCCGCCGGCGTCGGCGTCGGTGTCGCCACCTGGGCGGGTCGACCCGTCACGGTCGAGTCGGTCGGCGCCATGCTCGTCGTGGGCCTCGCCCTGGGCTCCATCTACGCCGTGTCGGCGGCCGGCCTGGTCGTCGTCCACACCACCACGGGCATCTTCAACTTCGCCCACGGCGCCATCGGCATGTACTGGGCGTTCTTCTACTGGGAACTGCGGGTCAACCGGAACTGGCCCGCCCCCCTGGCCCTCCTGGTCGTGGTGGCCGTCGGTGCCCCCGCCAGCGGGGTCCTGCTCGACCGCCTGGTGATGCGCAAGCTCCAGCAGATGCCCCTGGTCCTCCAGCTCATGGTCACCGTCGGTCTCATGCTCGGCCTGATGGGGATCGCCGCCACCCAGTGGCGCGCCGACCGGGGCCGGGGCATCCAGCCCTTCTTCGGCAACACCGGCTTCGAGATCCTCGGCGTCACGGTCACCTGGCACCGCCTGATCACCATGCTCACGGCGGCCGCCATCGCCGTGTTCCTCCGTCTCCTGCTGCATCGCGCCCGCATCGGGGTCGCCATGCGGGCGGTGGTCGACGACCGGGCCCTGGCCGCCCTCACCGGCGCCCGCCCCGACGTGATCTCCGGAGCCGCCTGGGCCGTCGGGGCCTCCCTCGCCGCCATCGCCGGCATCCTCATCTCGCCCGAGTCACGCCTGGTGGTCGATGTCCTCACCCTGGTGGTCATCGACGCCTTCGCCGCCGCCGCCGTGGGGCGTCTCCGCAGCCTCCCCTGGACCTTCGCCGGCGCCATGTTCCTCGGGATCGGCCAGCAGTTCATCAGCCGCTACCTCGACTTCTCCGACGGCTTCGCCAACTTCTCCCAGGCCCTGCCCACCGTCTTGTTGTTCGTCGTGGTCCTCGCTTTGCCCCAGGCCCGCCTCGAGCTGAAGCGCACCGCCGGCGCCCTCACCGAGCGCACCCGGCGCCTGTCGACCGTGCCCGAGAGCGTGCTCGGCGCCGTCGCCCTGTTCGTCCTGGTCGCCGCCTGGAGCCAGAGCTGGTCACCGGTCGGCGTCAACCGGGGCGTGACCCTGATGGTCACCGCCATCATCATGAGCTCCCTGGTACCCCTCACGGGCTGGGCGGGCCAGGTGTCGTTCGCTCCCCTGGCCTTCGCCGGTTTCGGGGCGGTCGTGATGATGCACCTCGCCGGTCACAGCGGTGGCGCCTGGGGCCTGGTGGCCGCCGCCGCCCTCACCGCCCCCGTCGGCGCCCTCATGGCCCTGCCCGCCGTCCGCCTCCAGGGCCTGTACCTGGCCCTGGCGTCCATGGCCTTCGCCCGCGGCTTCGAGCTCCTCTTCTTCACCCAGACCCGCGTCATCGACCCCAACCGTTCGGGTCGCCAGTTCGCCCCTCTCGACCTGTTCGGCTGGCGGGTGGGCGGCAACAGTCGCAGCTACCTGCTGGTCCTCACCGCCCTCTTCGGGGTGGTGCTGGTCGCCCTGGTGGCCCTGCGACGCAGCCGCTACGGGCGCCGCTGGGCGGCCATCGCCCAAAGCGAGGCCGCGGCCGCCACCATCGGCATCCCCCTGACCGAGACCAAGATCGTCGTCTTCGCCGTCTCGGCCGCCATCGCCGGTTTCGGCGGAGCCCTGTTCGGCGTGCAGGCCGGCACCGTGTCGCCCCAGAACTTCACCCTCCTGCTGGGCCTGCCGATCGTGTTGCTCCTCGTGGTGGGCGGGGTCCCGTACCCGGCCGCCGCCCTCTTCGGCGGGGTCAACACGGTGCTGTTCATCGTCATCAAGTCCACCTTCGGGTGGAGCTGGCTCGCCGCCCTCGAGATCCTCGGGCCCGGCGTCATGGCGGTCATGATGGTCTCGCGGCCCCACGGGGCCGTCTACGAGATCGGCAAGGGCTTCGCGCCCCTCCTGCCCTGGCGGCGCGATGCCCGTGAGGCCCTCAGGCGCGAACGTGCACTGGCCGCCGAGGCCGAGATCGGCGAGCTGGGCCTCACCCGGCCCTTCACCCCCGACGCCGTGCTCGCCATCGACCGCCGACTCGGCGTGCTCGACGAGCTCGCTCCACCGGGCGGCTATCACCCCCGGTCCCCTGCCC